>CAZHBR010000001.1:0-5416 GCA_964530755.1 uncultured Oscillospiraceae bacterium
GTATCAAGAAAATGCGTGTACATGGTATCGAATGCAGCCGGAGCCATTGCCGCACCCATCTGATTCGAATCTGTAATGCCGGGATCCATGATTTTACCTACTGTAGCGCAGGTGCAGCAAAAATGAGGATCCTTCACTCTGCCTATGACCATGCTTCCCGAACCTGTAACCGTCCACTGAGCCGAAGGCGGCCTCTGATTTCCATGCTCTAACGGCAGCCGAAACTGACGCTCTGCTGTACTGTAGTGGCTTGATGCGGCCGCAACAGCACAGTCTGCATAACCTCCGTCCACAAGGATGCTTCCGAAAATCATGGATTCGGTCATGGTGGAGCAGGCCCCGTATACCCCCAGAAAAGGCAAGCCAAGGTTTCTTGCGGAAAAGGATGCGGACATAAGCTGATTCAGAAGATCCCCCGAGACCATAACGTTAATTTGCTCCATTGATTTGCCTGATCTCCCAACGGAAAGCTGTATTGATTCGGTCAGCATCTTTATCTCCGTCTTCTCCCATGTCTTTTCCCCATAGCTGTCATCCTTAAGAACAGTGTCAAAATATTCTCTTAAAGGCCCTGCGCCTTCCTTGACACCTACCACGGAACCTGTACCTAGTATTTCCGGCTTCTCGTTAAACAGAAACGTCTGTTTCCCGATTCTGTTTTTTGTCATATTATCCTTCTCCCGTCAACCCCTATTTTTCTAACAGCCATGATAAAATGCCTACCGCGACCGATCCGGCAATCCCAAGCGCCAGCACCGGCCCCGCGATTGTAAACAGCTTTGCACCTGCCCCCAAAACAGGCCCCTCTTTTTTAAACTCCATTGCAGGAGCGACCATAGAGTTTGCAAAGCCGGTAATAGGCACTATTACGCCGGCACCTGCAAATTTAGCAATAGAATCGAACCATCCCAGACCCGTCAACAGCTGAGCGGTACATATGAGAATCACTGTCACCGCTGTGGCTGCATCGGTTTTTCCCATCCCTCGCCCTTCAAAGATATTTTGAACATATAGGGCCGACATGCAAAGCGAACCTCCCACGATGAAAGCCTTTATTCCGTTCCAAACGTACCTGGGACGCGGTGTAAAACGCTTGACATAGCTTTGGTAGGCTTTGGCCTGCTGTTTTTCCGGCATATCTTCCTCCGATTTTTGTTTTATTGATATATTCTTGCCTGAACAAGAAAAAAAATAAGGCAATAACATAAAAAGAAATATTAAAAATGATATAATATTAATATAAAATGTGAACGGAGGACATTAAATGAACAAAAATGGAAAATGGATATTGCTATATCTTCTTTTAATCGTTGCATTGGCGGCGGGCTGCGGATTTGATTCTAACAGCGGAAGGGGAGACATAGATGGGGGCATACCGGATGAAGTGCAAGAAATTATGGACAAAACCACAGAGCTTGCCGCAAACTATGCTTTACAGCTGAATGAAGAATGGGCAGATCTTTATTCTTCGTGTCTGGAATCCGGGAATGGTCAAAATTTCGAAAGCTACCTGGACCTTAAATCAACCTTGGATCAATTCCGTGCCGAAAGCGGTGCATACCGCATCTATATGCTTACCGATATGGACCCTGCAGACGACTGTTATAAATTGACTGTAGACGGATCGGAAAATCCCGAACCATGGATGACACGATATGAAATTGAAGGCGCATTTTTATCGGCGCAGGATGGTCTGCCGATAGCATCTTTATCTGCAAGAAATGACGATCAAAACGATCCGATATGGTCAGCCTACGCCCCCGTATACGACAGCAATAATAGAATTGTAGGCATACTTGCTATAGATTATCCCGCCCCGGAGATTTTGAATTTCCCTAAATGGAATCGTGATTCCGATCAATGGAACGGAATGGAGATACTTTACTGATTTTATTCAAGAAGCTTTTTTAGATTTGCCAGAACCCTCTTTTCGATGCGGGAAACCTGTACCTGGGAAATTCCCAGACGGTCGGCGATTTGCTGCTGGGTCATATCCCTGAAATAGCGAAGGACGATGATTTTTCGCTCTTTTCCGGAAAGCCTGCTTATTGCCCCCTTGAGTCTGATCATATCTATACGGAGATCCTCCGTCTCTTTATAAGCGGCAGATTTAGGCAATAGCTCCCTTTGCATTGGGTTGTCCAGACTTTCAAGGCTGCCCATAGCATCGCTTGCCTCAATCAAGGCAAGGAGCTCCTCCATGCTGATTTCCATTCGGTCTGCCAATTCACTCATCTTGGGAGATCTGCCGTGAACATGGCAAAAATCTTCCTGTATGCGCTTCATGTTGCGAACTTCCTGCTTGACCTGTCTACCGATTTTTATTCTGCCGTCATCCCGGAGATAACGTTTTATTTCACCTAAGATCATGGGGACCGCATAGGTGGAAAACATGACTCCATATTCAATCTCGAAGCGGTCTACCGCTTTCAGAAGCCCTATGTAACCAATCTGCAACAGATCATCCAGTTCGTGTTCAGTACCGATGAACCTTAAAGCAATGCTTTTTACAAGACCCGTATTCTGTATTACTAGCTGCTCTCTGGCCTGCTTATTCCCGGACTGCGCCTGCTTTATAAGTTCATAGGTATCCTCCTTGCTGCAAGGTATGTAGCTAAATGTCATCCGCCCGATCCAATACCTTTATCATTGTAACCCGGGTCCCCTTACCGGGTTTTGATTCTACAAGCACCCTGTCCATAAAGCTTTCCATAACAGTAAAGCCCATTCCCGAACGCTCATTTTCATTTCCCGTCGTAAAAAGCGGTTCCCGCGCTTTTTCAATATCCCGGATGCCGATGCCAAAATCCTCCACTGCGATTATCAATCTCCCGTTGTCGGATAATGAAAGTTCGAGGAATATCAGACCCTCTTTCCCCTGTTCATATCCATGGATTATTGCATTGCTGACCGCTTCGGATACCGCCGTTTTAATTTCGGTTACCTCTTCTATCGTCGGATCCATTCTGGCGGCAAAGGCTGAGGCAATGGCTCTGGATAACGCTTCGTTTTCAGATTGATTCCACATTTCAACCTTAATTGTGCTGATGTTTTCCAATGTCACTCTCCCTCACTTTCTGTCCTTATTTCACGAATCGCATCCTCCACTGTCTGGCAGCGTTTTGCTATGGTATAAATCGCCGCCATGTCGAATACCCGATCGACATGTTCACTTAACCCCACTACCGATAGGCTGCCCTGCTTGCTTTTAGTCTTATTATACCTGCCCATGACCAAACCTACCCCTGAGCTGTCCATAAAGGAAACCTTCCCAAAAGACAAGATTAAGTGCCTGGCATAGAAGGTATCAAAGGTTCTGTCGATGGATTTCCTGATCTCTTTAATAGTGTGGTGGTCCAGCTCGCCGGAAAGGATTGCAATCAGAATATCATCAATCATTTCATAAGTGACGCTCATAAAAAACCCCCCTCTTCCCCCATATTATACAACCTGCCAAACAGGCTTGTCCAAAGGAGAATAAGGAGGAATCTGTCTACTTTTGTCAAACTGTGATTGACTCCATGCCAGCCATTACAGTTTCGATGAGATATTCGCTGTCTAAAAGAAGTTCAGAGGCTAATATTCTCTTTAGCTTAGGCTTTGTATCGGGGTGCTTTGGCAGAAAAACCGTACAGCAGTCTTCGTAGGGTAATATGGAAATCTCATAGGTCCCAATTTCCTTGGCTTTTCTGATAATTTCCGCTTTGTCCATAGCAATAAGGGGCCGCATGACAGGCATAGTGACCGCCTCATCTATAGCGACAATAGCAAAAGCGGTCTGGCTTGCGACCTGTCCAAGATTTTCTCCTGTTATGAGCATATCACATTCCCTTTTCAGCGCTATTTGCTCCGCTATCTTCATCATGAAGCGCCGGGTCAGCAAAATCGTTTGATCCTCTGGGCAATTTCTGATTATTTCCTCTTGTACAGGAAGCAGATTTATGCTGTGAATCCTCATATCCCCGCAATAAACAGACAGATTTTTAGCAAGATCAACCACCTTTTGAAAAGCGCGTTCGCCTGTATAGGGATATGAATGAAAATGAACGGCTTCGATCTGCATACCTCTTCTTGCCATCATAAACCCGGCAACCGGGCTGTCTATGCCTCCGGAAAGTAAAACCAATCCCTTCCCGTTACTGCCTAAAGGCAAACCCCCGAATGCCATTATTTTTTTTAAAAAAACGAAGCTGCGCTCCCGACGCACGTGGATATAAACACGGCATTCCGGGTCGTGAACATCTACGCTTATCCCCTCGCTTCCCTTCAGGATTCTTGCTCCGATAATACTGGCGATTTCCGGGGAAGTGACCGGAAAACTTTTATCCGAACGCTTAACCTCTACCTTAAAAGTAGCTATTCCATTATCGCGAATCTGTGATTTTATCACATCTAAGGCTGCAGTCCCTATCGAATCCAAATCGGATGGGACCTCTTTGGCAGGGCTTATTGAGTCTACGCCGAACACCTTTCCCACTTCATGAATCACCGAATCTTCTGGTACCTCATTTGGCGTTCTTATCACTAACAGGCCTTCCTCCCGGCTAATACTGACACCCTTTAACTCCTTCGTCTTTTTTCTGATCCTGTTCATAAGCAAGCGTTCGAAATATGGTTTATTGGAACCTTTTAAGGCTACTTCACCGTATCTGACGATATAGCTTTTGTGATCGGCTTTATTTTCGTTCAACCCCATCTACCTCTTTTTAATCTTCGCATATCCGCCACTGTTTCCTTCAATACCTGTAAAACATAATCCATCTCTTTTATTGTATTGAATTCACTGAAGCTGAAGCGTACGGCGTTTTCCGCGGAAAGTCCCAAGGCCGAAAAAACATGGTTCGCCTTTTTTTTAGAGGAACAGGCAGCTCCGGTAGAAACATAAATACATCGTTTTTCTAAAAAACGAAGAAGCACTTCACCTTGACAACCTAAAAAGCTTACATTTAGAATCGCGGGGCTGGAGGAAGGTTCGCCCTCTGCGGCCTCCCCGTAGACGGCCGCGGGGCTGTTTATCCTTACATCATCTATTTCATCAATTATTCCATCTAAAAGATATTTTCTAACCGATCTCATTGCGGCAAGCCTTTTATCCATGCCATTTTGCAGTTTTTCCGCCGCTACACCGAGCCCCGCTATTCCGGGAGTGTTTTCAGTACCCGAACGAAACCCCTTTTCCTGACCGCCGCCTAGGAGATAGGGCTCAATCTTTACATCTTTTCGCACATATAGTGCGCCAACGCCCTTAGGACCATGTATCTTGTGCCCGCTGACGGTCAGCAGATCCACATATGAGTTATTCAAATTCACGGGCAGCTTCCCAAACGCCTGAATTCCGTCGGAGTGCAGAATAATATCCCCGAAATCCTTAATTCCTTTTCCTATTTCCTCTACAGGTGACACAGTGCCCAATTCA
>CAZHBR010000001.1:5426-8538 GCA_964530755.1 uncultured Oscillospiraceae bacterium
GTTAACCCACATTACAGATACTAAAATGACATCCTCCCCAAGCCTTTGATAAAGCTCGGCGGGGTCCACACGGCCAAAACCGTCTACACCGATGTATTCAACGATAAAACCGCTTTGCTCTAGCCTGGCACATGCGGATAGTATTGCCTTATGCTCTGCCTTGGTGGTTATTATGCGGTTACCACTGCGCTTTCTCGCCGAAGCTACGCCGAATAAGGCGGTATTATCAGCTTCAGTTCCGCTTCCTGTAAAATATACTTCCTGCTCCGATGCTCCAAGTGCTTGTGCCAATCTGTTACGAGCCTTATTTACAGCATTCTCCGCCTCTATACCCATTCGATGAAGAGAGGATGGATTGCCATAAATCCGCTTTGCCATCAAAATCATTTCATCCGTAACTTCATCATATTGTCTTGTAGTGGCACTGTTATCCAGATAAATTTCCATTTCACCCGTCACCTATCTTTTTAATGACCCTAAAACTCCTCTTACCAGGGTCCTTCCAATTTCCCTGCCTATGGCGCTAAGCGCCGCAGATGTTGCCTTTTCAAGGGGGCTTTGCCTGGTGCCGCTTCGGCGCCTGCCATCCCTTCCATCCTTTTCGCTTTCGCGGTCTTCATGCATTGCCCTTGCCTGTCTTTCCTGCACCGTTAAAATCTCATAGGCTGATTCCCGGTCAAAGCATTTATCGTATTTTCCACTTAAAGAGGATCTGCTGATTACCTGCCTTCGGACTCTATCGCTGACAGCGCCTGCCTTACTTTGCGGCGGAACAACAAGCGCTTTTTTTGCCTTCCCCCGAAGTCCTTCTTTGTCAAGAAGCGAAAACATTGCCCAATCAGGCTTCATCCTGCATATTTCCGTCCCAATATCCGTATCATCGCCTGCATCAAAAAGATCTGCCGTACTTTGCAGAAGTCTTTTATCTGCCGAAGATACAACCTTTACAGCATGCTGTATCCGGTTTTCCAATAAATCCAATACTTCACGGGGAAACCGGCCCGGATTATCTGTTATAAAATAAATGCCTGCTCCCCTTTCGGAAATCAAACGCATAAGTTGTCCAATTTGCCCTGACATGAACTTGGATGCACCATCAAACAGCATGTTTGCCTCGTCTATAAAAAATATAAAAAGGGGCTTATCGCTATCGTTAAATTCAGGTAGTGTCTCATAAAGCCTTGACAGTAAATACAGCATGAAGGCGGAATAAAGCGCGGGTTTATGAACAAATCCACAGCTATCCAGAATATTGATATAACCCCTGCCGCTTTCATCGGTCTTAAAAAAATCTGCTATGTCAAGCGAGGGTTCTCCGAAAAAGGATGTCGATCCCTGGCCTTCTAAAAATGTAAGGCTGCGCTGTATGGCCCCGACACTTTTTATCGGTATGCTTCCATAGGTCAACCTGAAATCAGCTGCATGATCCCCTACATACTGCAGCATTGCCCTCAGATCCTTTATGTCGATGAGCAGCAATCCCCTGTCATCAGCTATGCGAAATATGATATTCAAAACCCCTGATTGCGTTTCGTTAAGCCCAAGGAGGCCTGCCAGCATCAGGGATCCCATCTCTGAGACAGTCGCCCGCACAGGATGGCCTCTGTCACCGCAAAGATCCCAAAACCTTACCGGATATCCCCTTGTGCAAAAGTCTTTGATGCCCAGGCTTTCAATTCTGCTTCTGATATCTGAATCCATTTCCCCGGCAGCAGCAAATCCCGATAAATCTCCTTTACTGTCCGAAAGAAAGACGGGGACACCCATATCGCTGAATGCCTCCACAAGCACTTTTTGGGTAAGTGTTTTTCCCGTTTCTGATGCGCCGGCGAGAAAACCATGTCGAGTGGCCATTCCCGGGAGAAGGCAAATCCTATTTTCCCCGCCGGCAAGCCAGATCCTTCCATCAAAATACATTATAATTCTCCTTATGACCTTTTCAAATTTCACCTCGCATGATATCCAATATCCTTGAAGGCCGGCTCACTACACAATCCGCGCCTTCTTTTTTCAGCACCTCCAAAGATCGAAACCCCCAATCAACCCCGATGAACGTCAGATCTGCATTTCTTGCGGTTTTAACATCTATATCAGAATCGCCTACATATATAGTGTGCGTCGGGTCGGCTTTAAGAATTCGCATTATCATAAATACATTGTCTGCCTCAGGCTTGAGGCGATTATGGGGATTGGCACCAAGAGCATAATCCACGTCAGAACCAAAAAATTGCCGACAGCTTTCCTTTACGGCATCATCCCCTTTATTGGACACCACGCCGATTTTAACCCCTGCATCCTTAAGTTTTTCAAGCAATTCAGGAATACCTTCATAGGGTCGCGTTTTATTCCTTAAATTTGAAGAATAATAATCCTTAAAGAGTTCGACGCTGCGATCCAAAACGGATTTGCCAACGCCCAAAGGAAGGGCCCTTTCCAAAAGCAGGATATAGCCCTCCCCCACAAAGCTTCGTATTTCCTCCCTGCTGCGTCCGGGAAAGCCCATGACTTTAAGGGTTTTATTGACGCTATCATATAAATCGTCAAGGGTGTCTAAAAGGGTGCCGTCTAAATCGAAAATAGCAGTATTATATCTCATATGTCCTCATCTATTCAAAAGCTGCCTTGCGGCAGCTTAAGTTTATTTAGCGTATTCGATGGCTCTTGTCTCCCGAATGACATTGACCTTAATTTGTCCAGGATATTCAAGTTCGCTTTCAATTTTCTTGCTTATTTCCCGAGCCAGAAATACGATCTCTTCATCATTCATTTCTTCCGGTTTGGCAAGTATGCGGATTTCACGCCCCGCTTGAATGGCAAAGGATTTCTCCACACCCTTTGTTGTGTTTGCTATATCCTCTAGTGTTTGAAGTCTTTTAATATAAGTTTCCAATGTCTCTCTTCTGGCACCCGGTCTTGCTGCCGATAAAGCATCTGCAGCCGTGATCAGAACGGCTTCAAAGCTTTTTGCCTCATAATCGCCATGATGTGCCGCCATACCGTTTATTACGGCCTCGGATTCCTTGTATTTCCTTAATACATCCATGCCGATATCCACATGAGTGCCTTCCACTTCATGGTCCAAAGCCTTGCCTATGTCATGAAGAAGGCCTGC
>CAZHBR010000001.1:8548-18310 GCA_964530755.1 uncultured Oscillospiraceae bacterium
CACATCAAGACCCAATTCTCCGGCCATAAGTCCTGCAAGATGGGCAACCTCTATAGAGTGCTTCAACACATTTTGTCCATAACTCGTTCTATACTTTAACCTTCCTAAAAGCTTTATCAGTTCAGGATGAAGGTTATGTATGCCGATTTCAAAAGTTGCTTGCTCCCCTTCCTCCTTTATGATATTGGCGACTTCTTTTTCCGCCTTCCCCACCATATCCTCTATCCTGGCCGGGTGAATGCGTCCGTCGACTATCAGCCTTTCAAGCGCTAATCTGGCTATTTCCCTCCGGACGGGATCAAAGCCTGATAAAATAACGGCCTCGGGCGTATCATCGATTATGAGATCAACTCCCGTCAAAGTTTCAATAGCTCTGATGTTCCGGCCCTCCCGACCGATAATTCTGCCCTTCATATCGTCACTGGGGAGAGGCACCACAGATACTGTGCTCTCTGTCACATGATCCGCGGCGCATCGCTGAATGGCACCGATAATTATCTCTTTTGCTTTTTTATCCCCTTCCTCTTTCGCTTTTGCCTCGATATCTCTGATCATAACGGATGCTTCATAGCGTATTTCCTTTTCTACGTTCGTAAGCAAAAGCTGCTTTGCTTCTTCTACGCTGAAACCCGATATTTTTTCAAGCTCCTCAATCTGTTTGGCAATAAAGCTGTCAAGTTCGCCTTCCTTTTTTTCGAGTTTGCCTTCTTTTTTTACCAGATTCTCCTCTCGCCGTTCTAAATTCTCTATCTTGCGATCGATAGTCTCCTCTTTCTGTATCAGCCGACGCTCTGATTTGGTAATCTCAGATCTTCTTTCCCGAATTTCCCTTTCAACTTCGCTGCGCACCTTGTGCGCTTCCTCTTTTGCTTCAATGGTAATTTCCTTCTTTATGGTTTCTGATTTATTCTCTGCATCGAGGATCAGATTTTTTGCCATTTGCTCAGCACTTCCAATAATCCGCTCACCTATGGTCTTCCTCAATATATATCCAATCAAAAGCCCGAAGGATAAGGCTGCAAAGACGATAACCACTTTAAATACTATGTCTATTTCAATGCACCTCCTTCTTCTCCGTTTGTATATTTTGTATAATCATAATTGTATATTGCTATAATTACACAACCTATATTATAATGTAAAAAACGATAGACTGTCAAGAAAATAAGGGAGCATGCTGTTGAAGTATTTTAATGAACTGCTAAAGAACATCGACATTCTGCTGCTATTAATTCCATTAATTTTTGCCGCGATCAGCATTCTTGTGATAGGAAGCACAGCATATGAGGAGACCTTCATTTTTACCCGGAATATGAAGGTACAAATCGCAGCATTCGGCATAGGTCTTTTTTTAGTCGGGCTAATTCTTTTTTTCGATTACAACCTGCTTTTAGGAATGGAAAAAACGATCTATATCGCCTCCGTTTTATTCCTGTTTACCGTATTTCTGCCAAAAATCGGTAAGGAAATGTACGGTGCCAGAGCCTGGATTAACCTGGGACCTGTTGATTTACAGCCGGCGGAAATTGTAAAGATATCGTTTATTTTAGTTTTTGCCGCCTATCTTTGCCGTAACAAGGAGAATCTCATAACGTTCAAAGGTTTAATATGGGCAGGTATTTATATGCTTCCTTTTGTGGGAATCATAGCGATAATTCAAAACGATCTTGGCAATGCTTTAGTCATAATAGCTGTGGCCGCCGTCATGATCTACGCCGCGGGAGTTGATGGAAAACTGTATGCTAAGGTAGCCGCCGCCGCTATTCTCTCAACTCCTATCATCTACAGATTTATGGCCGGCTATCAAAAAGACCGGATTGACGCCTTTCTTCATCCGGAGGTTTTGACTTTGCCCGGGAATTATCAGGTATGGCAATCAAAGATAGCCATAGGCTCAGGAAGAGTATTGGGAAAAGGACTGTTTGAGGGCACCCAAAAAGAATTAAAATTTCTGCCGATCCAGGAATCCGACTTCATTTTTTCCGTAATTGTCGAGGAGACGGGTTTCATCGGCGGAGCAGTCATCATAGGTCTTTATACGCTCTTTCTTTATCGAATGATCCGCATTGCACGAAATGCAAAGGATTTATTCGGATCCCTCATCGTAACAGGCATGATAGGCATGTTCTTCTTTCAGATTTTTGAAAACATAGGAATGACCATGGGTGTTATGCCGGTAACGGGGATAACTTTACCCTTTATAAGCGCGGGGGGAAGCTCCGTTGTAACAAATATGATCGCTCTCGGTTTAATTCTGAACGTATGCATACGCAGCAAGCTTATCAACTTTTAATATTCTTTATCCGGAAAAGAGGCGTTCCGCAATGCGGCTAAAATTTCTCGCTATATAATTTCCATCCTTTTTTACACCGACAGGTACTCCTATGTTGGATGAGATGCGTATATTTTCATCATAAGCTATAATTCCGCACACAGGCAGGCGCAGGCATGATGCTATATCCTCCGGATCAGGTACCATGCCGGTGCGGTAAAGCCCTTTCATTACCTTATTTATCGCTATGCAGCGCTGCTTTATTCCCGATTCCTGCAATATTTGATCGAGAACTTCGGCATCCCGAATCGATGCATATTCCGGTGCGGTAACTATAATGGCTTTCGATGCGGCTGCTGCGGCACAAAGGAGGCATTCGTCCAGACCGCCTGAAGAATCGATCAGAATTATATCGTAAACCTCTTCTAAATCTTTGCAAAAGGATTTCATGTTTTCTGCCGTAATTCCGGTTCTTTTCCTGTATTGGGGAGCCGCTGCAAGATACAATTTCGGAAAGCGCCTATCCCTTATCAGAGCCTGCTTCATACTGCATATCCCTGACAGAACATCGCTGAAATCATATACAATTCTGTTCTCAAGGCCAAGGCAAATATCCAGGCTGCGCATCCCGATGCTCATGTCTAATAAAACGACAGAGATCCCTTTCTGGGCCAGAGCCACACCTAAATTCGCCGTAAATATTGTTTTCCCTACACCGCCTTTTCCCGAGGCGATGAGAATTGCTTTCCCCATTTTATCTCCTATTCTGCTATCTGTGTATCACCGGTTGTCAGTAAGGTTTCAAGGCTGTAATCTTTATACGCCTTATCAAAACCGAGATATTTGCCTATAATTTCCCGAGCGACCGGACCCGCATAACCACCGGATCCGCCCTGAAACAATAAAATCGCTACCGCAATCTCCGGTTCTTCCGCCGGAGCCATAGCAACAAACCACGAGAAATTATCGTAATCTGCCTTATAGGCATTTAAGCTTGTTGCCGTAACCTTGCCCCGTGAAAGATTAATAACCGCCTGCCTTGCAGCTGAATTCTGCGAAGTGAACACGTCCGAATAATCCTGCAAAAGGCGCTTCATTTCCTCCTCGACCGAGCCCCAGGTCAAAGATGAATTGATTCTTCGAAGATTCTCCTTCAGGTATTGAACCTCATCCGGAGGATTTATTTTCCCTTCCCTTTCGGCAGTACCCGTTTTAGCTGCCACATGCACGGGGAAATTTCCAAACACCCCTCTTGCACTTCCCCTTGTGCCGTGCGCTACCCTCCTCATTCCTTCAACAATGTTCTTCAGCATTGAGGGGTCCTTTATATCGATCGGATCGCCCTCATCCTTTACCGACAAACCCTTTCCTTCAACTGCGCGAACCAGACTGACAGAATTGCGCTTCCCTCCGTTACCGATCGTCGCCACGTAGTTAGCCATCATAAGAGGCGTATATGCATTTTCACCTTGTCCTATTGCGATGTTCAACTCGTCTCCCAGAGTCCACGCCGCCTCATTGAAATAGGTAAATTTGCATAAATCTCCTACAGTTTCAACCATGTTCTTCTTTACACCGAGGTTGCCAAGGCGTTCAAGTATAGTCCTCCGCCCCGGATTTTCTTCGATCCATCCCGCAATCGTATCAATCTCAGACATTAACAGTTTTTTGTCCGCCACGGTCTCTTTTGTAAAATAAAGTTCCGCTCTTCCAATAAGCACATTTCTAAGCATATTTTTCATCGTAGACATTTTTCGTGCCTCGCTTGGTACCGGCACTACAGTCTCGGGTATTTCAATGCCGGTAGATACGCCTAATCCATACTGATTCGCATACCGTGTAATTTTTCCTATATTCATATCCTCTTTTAGCCCCAGGGATATTCCTTTGGAAAAGTCTCTACCCGTTGCTATGTCAAAGAAATAATAATTACAGGATACTTCTATGGCCTCGTGTAAATTGAGATACCCGTGGGTTCCCCTGCTCGTATTCCAAAGTATGCAGCCATAGGTTCTATTTCCGACCTTGACTGCACCGCCGTCCCTGAGCCTTCTCATAGGGTCTAATCCGCTTTCTAAGGCGGCGGTAGCGGTAACCATTTTAAAGGTTGATCCCGGCTGAACTGCGGTCCTGGCGCAGACATTAAACAAGGGCAGGGGTGATAAGGGATCTCTTGGATTTTTGGATTGAAGGGTAGCCCAGTCCTCCTTGCTTATACCGGTGGCAAAGAGGTTGGGGTCGAAAGCGGGATAGGATGCCATGGCTAAAACATCCCCCGTCTTGACATCGATAGCAACGGCAGCACCTACGTTTGCATTTTTATAACGTCTGCCGTATTTGTAGTTCCCATATATGCTTTCATATGTGCCTCCCGTGCGAATTTTATCCAAAGCCTGTTCCAGCGCCTTTTCCGCAGTCTTTTGCAGCTCCAAATCTATTGTCAGGTAAACATCTGTCCCCTTTGACGACTGCTTGTCGCTTATGACCCTGACCATATTGCCGTAAGCGTTTACCTCTACATCCTTGATGCCGTCCCGGCCTCTTAAGGTATCCTCCAGAGCCTTTTCAATGCCTTCTTTACCCACCATATCGCTCACATTATACCCTTTTGCCTTGTATGAATCCTTTTCACTTTCGCTTATCTGTCCCAGATATCCCAGTATGTGAGCGGCAGTAGAACCGTTGGGATAGTATCTTATGGATTCTGCCGCCACATTTGCAGCGGATAGAGAATCTCCTTTTTCCTCCAGCGTTACTATGGTTTTTTCTGAGACATCGGTCGCGATCGTTG
This sequence comes from uncultured Oscillospiraceae bacterium, assembly GCA_964530755.1. Classification (GTDB taxonomy): domain Bacteria; phylum Bacillota; class Clostridia; order Peptostreptococcales; family Anaerovoracaceae; genus CAYRNC01. The sequence goes on from CAZHBR010000001.1 coordinate 13,612, forward strand.
CAGGTATGTAACCCATATATCCTTGCGATGCCAATTCATTGCGGACGACCATTATCCTTCTCGCATCCTCATCAGAAATATCGGGATTTATTTCAAAGAATTCCCTGAGCTCCCTGAAGGCGCCTTCGGCTGACAAATTCAAATCCAGTCTGTACCTGCCAAGAAAACTCTCCTTGTTAAAGTCCTCAAGGTACTTCATTTTTTTCACCGATATTGGAGGGTAGATATTATATGAGCTCTGCAACTGTTCCTGCGCATCATATTTATCCAATCCTTCATCGATATCGTTTCGGCCGCACAATTCCCAAAATGCTTCTTTTGCGGTAAAACCGACAGGCATATCGTTAGATATCAACCACTCTTCGATATTCCTTTGATAAGTATAATAATAGCTGCCATTTTTACCCCTTATGACAGGCAGCTTATCGTTGATTCTGTCTCCATTCGCTTCTAAAATAGCCATGATCTCCAAGGCCTGCCTGTTGATTTCCTCGTTATTGAGATCCCCCTCAATAAACTGTACCGTAAAGCTGGGGCGGCTACCTGCCAGCAATCGCCCGTAGCGATCCAATATGTTCCCCCTTGGGGCAGAGGTGTAAATGCTTTTAATGCTTATCGACCTAGCCGCCTCATCCCAGCGGCTGCCCTCTACAACTGTAAGTCCAAACAGACGAAGCCCAAGTATAGCCATCAAGATTATTATCGTGAACAATATTTGATTATCCCTGTTTTTAATCCACCTCATTAATGCGCCTCACTCTATGTTAAGATAGCTGCCCCTATAGTACCTGTCCTGGGGGTATCTGATGGACCGTCTCCCTATTGTTAAATAAATAATCAGCATTACCGCAAAATTATAACCGCACAGCACGGGCAAGGCCATTATAACATGGGTAAATGCATAATTGCCTCCGAAAACCGTCATAATGCTGAAGCAAAGCAGCTGATACAAAACCGTACCCGTCAGAGAAATTATTAAAATTGAAATCATACTGTCTTTATGGAGAATGCCTTTTAGATAACCTGTAAAAACAGCCAAAATTAACAAAGCTATTGCCGTCGGCCCAATTAAAGGCGAAAAACAGACATCCTGAAGCAGACCAAATAAAACCCCAAGCAAAATCACTATGTTTTCCTTAAATAAAAACGCTATTGAGACTACAAGACAAAGAAGCAAATCAGGAGCAATCCCAATGATTCTAAGGTGGATAAAAACGGTCGACTGCAACAAAAATGCACTAAGAAACAGCAAAAATACGGTTATATTTTTCATGATAATTCCTACTTCAATCTACTTTTATTATCACGGCAACCTTTTTTATTGCCGAAAAATTGACTGCCGGTTCAACGGAAATGATCTCAAGCAGCGCATCATCATCGCCTTTTACCTGCTTAATTTTCCCTATAGGTATTCCTTGGGGATATAATTCCATTCCTGAAGTAATAAGAACATCGCCCTCAATAATTGAAACCTCGGCATCCAGCATATAACCGGACAAGCCCCCTTTTCCATCTCCTTTTACAATACCTAGCAGATTGGAATCCCGAAAGACCTGAAAGCTTACCTTGTTATTCTCATCGATTATGGAAATCACCTTCGCCCAATCGGACCCAAGTTCAAAGATGCGGCCCACAAGTCCCTCAGAATTTATGACGATATCGTCCTTTCTGATGCCTTTTTTGCTGCCTTCATTTATAGTAAACACCCTATCCCATCGGGAACTGTCCATGGCAACTACCGTCGCTGCCACATGATCAAAACCGTAGGATGGGCTTTCATAGTGCAAAAGCAAAGACAGCCTTTTCAGTTCCGCCAGCTCCTCCTGCAGCAAAGACTGCTTTATGATCTCTTGCTTTAATTTTGCATTCTCCTCTTTCAGCATCTCGTTTTCGGCCATTATTTTCTTGTGCTGCAATACTCCCCTCACGGTCGATGCCACCCCGTCACCCGCATAATTTAAAGGTTCCTGGACAAAGACGATGAGCCTTTCCGCCTTCCTGCCCAGCCAGGAATTATTTCCCCGGTTGATATAAGAGGCTGTAGTAATTGATATAAGAAGGAGCAGGACAGCGAAAATAATGGTCACCTTCAGATGTTCTTTATACCATTTCATCAAAGCATAGCAAGGACGCCCCCGCCTTCCTGCTTTACGCAAGGGGGAGGGCAATTCGTTATTCCCTGCATTCTCCTTTCCTATAACAATGCGAAAACTGCTTCTAATGATTTCTTGACCCCGCCCGACTGCAGATTCTTCAGCGCTAAAGCCCGCAGGGTCGCAAATCCCAGCCCTTTCATGCTGAGCGGAAAAAAAGCTGCGGCAATCCTAATATCTTTTACTTTTCATAGAATATCTTTTAATTTTTTGTATATTTTCGAGGCTTCTTCCAGTTCCTTCAGCCACAGCTTCAAGGGCGTTTTCGGACATCATAACCCTGAGCCCCGTTCGATGCTCAATCAGATTATCCAATCCTTTTAGCAAAGACCCTCCTCCTGCCAGCATCATTCCGCCGGCCGAAATATCGGCGGCCAATTCAGGCGGGGCGTTTTCCAAAGTGTTCTTTATGCCTTCAATGATGATTTCCACCGTTTCCTCTAAAGCCTTCAGCATATCCGTGGAATCAACCGTAACAGCCTTGGGGAGTCCTGTTAAAACATCCCGTCCCTTTGCTTCCATCGTCTCGCGCTTATCCATGCTTACCCCGTCAGGGAATGCACAGCCGATCCGCATTTTGATTTCCTCTGCTGTCTTCTCGCCGATAAGCAGATTAAAGGTCTTTCTCATATAGGCAATGATCGCCTCATCCATCTCATCACCGGCATCCCTTAAAGATATACTTGTCACTATACCGCCTAAGGCGATTATCGCGATATCTGACGTGCCTCCTCCGATATCGGCTATCATGTGCCCTACAGGTTCATCTACCGGAATGCCCACACCTATGGCCGCGGCCATGGGTTCGTTCAGAATGAATACATCATTTGCCCCCATCTGACGAACAACTTCCTCTACCGCTCTTTGTTCGACACCGGTGACGCCTGAAGGCACCCCCACCACAACGCGAATTTTAGTCAAAAAAGCTCTTTCGGGAATAACCTTGCGCATGAATTCCTTAAGCATCGTCTGTGTCATGACAAAATCCGAAATGACACCATCCTGCAAGGGACGAATTACACGGATATGTTCAGGTGTCCGGCCTATCATTTCCTTTGCCGCCTCTCCGACAGCAATCACTTTTTTCGTGGAATCCTCCACGGCTATAACAGAAGGCTCATTAAGAATGATGCCTTTGTTTTTAGTGTAAATCAGTGTATTTGCTGTCCCTAAATCTATTCCGATATCTTTAGCGAATAATTGTAGGCACATGGATTCTCCTTTCGTTCGATTCCCTTATATACTGCGATTACAGTCCGATCACATGAGCATTTTTTCCTTCAGGCTTATGTACACACCATCCCCTATAATCAGATGATCCAGCAAGGGTATACCCATCAGCTCGCCGGCTTTTGCAAGACGTTTTGTAATGTCTAGATCATTTTGGCTGGGCAAAGGGTTCCCGCTTGGATGATTATGAATAGCTATTATGGCAGCAGCACCCTTTTTAACAGCACTTCTATAGACCTCCCTTGGATGCACAATAGAGCTGGACAGGTTTCCTATAGATACATTCTCATACGCTACTATCTCATTTTTAGTATTGAGAAACAAGACCTTAAAATATTCTTTTTTTAAGTATCTCATTTCTTCCATAAAAAGGTCTGCCACTGCTCCCGGTGAACATACGCTAACCTTGATGTCCTTTGGACTTCCGGCTATTCTTTTCCCTATTTCTATTGCTGCCGCGATCTGGCATGATTTTGCAATGCCTATGCCGTTAACCTTTGAAAGTTCCTGCGGCGAACATTCGGCCAAATGTGAGATACCTTTCTCCTCTAACGTCAACAGCCGATTGGCCAAACTCAACGCCGACAGATCCTTTGTGCCGGTCCCTATCAAAATGGCCAACAATTCGGCATTCGAAAGAAATTCACCCCCGTAACGCAACAGTTTCTCTCTTGGCCGTTCGCATATAGGCAGTTCCTTAATTGTAATGTCTTTTTTTTTCTTATTCACTGTTTGCTTTCCTCCTGCACACACCTCCTGACGGTTTTCTCTTATTTCGATCTTCATACCCCAAATAATATCTTTTTTTATATTTTACCATAGAGAAGGACAAAAATATATCAGGAAATTAATGTTGCCGATGCAATGGTATTTTCTTTTTAGACATACTGATAAAAAGTTAAGGAGTTTTGTTTTATCTAGGTGCTAAATTAAGCCACAGACCATAGTGGCTTGAAAAAGAATAGCATTCAGCCCTTGGAGAGAGACTATTAGCGCCACTATTATATAAATACAAGGAGGTGTTATAAATGAATCACAATCAAGCTAATCGAAGCATAAATTGCACTGTTGAAGAATGCAAATATCACAACGGTCACGAGGACTACTGCACGCTTGATGCTATCCAAATCGGGGCCCATGAAAGCAATCCGACAAATATGGAATGCACCGACTGTGAATCATTTGAGGTAAAGTAGTAAAACGGCTTACAAAATTGAACCAAGCAAAGCCCCGTCCCCATTTCACGCGGACAGACACGCAGCCTTCTACTTTTGCATATACTGCTAACACTGAAACAGCTGCAACTGTCTTTCTTC
>CAZHBR010000001.1:18320-28665 GCA_964530755.1 uncultured Oscillospiraceae bacterium
ATCTTTTATATTGGCATCTTTACTTTTGTGCAATCCTCTGGTCTTGCTGACTTCATATGTAGCGGTAGGCAATTCCTTTCCCCAGCCGTTAACAGACGAAGAAGAGGCTCATTACCTGACTTTGCTTGAACAGGGGGATCCGAAGGCAAAAGACGTTTTAATAGAGCACAATCTGCGCCTTGTCGCCCATATCACAAAAAAATACAATATCGGAGTCAACAATTCCGAAGATCTGATCTCCATTGGGACGATCGGACTCATCAAGGCTATCAATACATACAACAGAGGCAGGGACGTCCGTCTTGCCACTTATGCAGCCAAATGCATTGAAAACGAAATCCTTATGCACCTTAGGACCTCTAAGAAAAATAGGGTTGAGGTTTCGTTAAATGAGCCTATCGGTACCGACAAAGACGGAAATGAAATCAGTTTTTACGACATACTTGGAACTGATTGCGATGACATATTAGAACACATCAGCACAAAAATGCAAATTAAGAAACTGTACAAAGCTATCTGCACCCTTTTGACAGACAGGGAAAAGGCTGTTGTCATCAAGCGCTTCGGATTAAACGGTGAAGCATGCAAAACACAAAGGGAGGTTGCATCTCAACTGGGGATAAGCCGCTCTTATGTTTCCCGAATTGAAAAAAGGGCTATCAATAAATTAAAAAATGCCTTTCCAAACGAGGGCGATTATTAATCGATCTGAATATCCTGCAGTAAATTGCTGAAAAGGGGAACCGCAGATTTTCTTCCCGCTCCCCCGCCTTCGACAAATACGGTAACGGCGTACTTAGGGTTTATCGAAGGGACAAATCCTACAAACCAGCTGTGTACCTCAGAATCGGATGTCATGCCCGCTTCTGCAGACCCTGTTTTCCCTGCCGCACTTAACGATACCGGTAAAACCAAATTATCGGCAGTTCCGTCTTCCACCGCTGCGGTCATCATGAGACGAAGCGACTCTGCTGTATCCTTTGAAATTACGCGTACTTTTTTCTGCGAAGGCGCTTTTAAAAAATTTGATGAAGCGTCGGTAACACCCAGCACAAGGGATAAATTCACATCAAACCCTCCGGAGGCGATTATATTGTTGATTCTAGCCACCTGCATAGGGGTTACAAGCATTTTACCCTGGCCTATCGAAAGATTCCCTATTCCTGCACCTAAAGTATCTTCTAATGCAGGCAGCTTCCCCTTTTCCTGTCCTGACATTCCTGGTATTGCTTCCCTGCCGAGGCCGAAATTTTGAGCCGTAAGGAGTATCGCTTCTCCCCCCACCATCTCTCCTATCTGAACAAATACTGAATTGCATGAATTTGCAAATGCTTTTAAAAAGCTTATTTCTCCGTGACCGTTTGGCCCTCCGGTAGAGCATTTTATCCTTAATCCTGCTGTTTCGTGAAAACCCTTGCACAGAAATAAGGTATCACGCCCGACAACTTTGTTCTCAAGCGCAGCCGCAGCAACAACTATTTTAAACACCGATCCCGGCGGATACTGACAGCCGACAGCTTTATTAAGAAGCTCCTTACCATCGCTGTCAAGATATTTAGCTATTTCATATGGATTGAATTTGGGACTGCTTGCAGATGCCAGAATTTCTCCGCTGCCAGGATCGGTAATAATAACGGTACCCTTCACCCCTGCATCCGCCAGAACTTTTTCTGCCGCCCTTTGTAAATTGAGATCCAGCGTAGTCACTACACTGAATGCATTTGCTTTATTTATCGTAAGACCTAGCCCCCTGAGCAGATACCCTTTACCGTCAACCCTTCCCGAATATTCCACACCTCCCTTTGCCAGAAGCTCTTCATAATCCTTTTCGATGCCATAAACTCCCTTCGCATCGCGTTCATTCAGGTAGCCCACAAGGTGCACCGCCGGCTGATTTGCGCTGTACCGCCCGGGCATTTTCAACATTACCGCGCCGTACCTTCCGCACAGTACATCCTCAAAATTCCTGTTTTTCTTTTTTACACTGACAATTTGATAGCGTTGATTGAGGCTGTTTATGTTCCTTGCCCCGATTGCAGTGAGCAGCTTAGCAAGATCCTCATCTGCTTTTCGTTTTTCAATTAAAAACAGATAGCCCTCGTCAGCCTCAGTTATAGCATTCATATTTCGATCGTAAATTGTACCTCGTATATTTATTCCCGGCAGTGCCGCGTTAGAGTCTTTCTCCGATATAGCAGCGTATTTTCCGCCCTCCAATAGCTGAATAACGGACAGCCTAATAATAAGTGCCGCAAGCAATAGCATGATAATCAACAATAACGCCAGGTAACGCCCTCTGATCCTTATTTTCAATCCGATAGCACCTCCTTCCCTTTTCTTTTTTATTGACCGCCGGACAGTTTTTTATGCTATAATGTTCACCATAGCTAAACGATACTCGAAAGGATAAAAATGGCGACAGTTAAACCCTTCATGGCGGCAAGGCCGGCTAAAACATTTGCAAAGCGGTTGATATCACCCCCTTACGACGTAATTAACCGGGAGGAAGCGGCAAGTACAGCAAAGGGAAATCCCTTCAGTTTCCTGCATATCAGCCGATCGGAAATAGATCTTCCAAATCAGGAAAACCCCTACGATAAATCGGTATATGATGCCGCCAGAAAAAATCTGGAACGCTTTCTTAAAGAGGGCGTAATGATAAGAGATCAAAAGCCCATGTTTTACATCTACCGTCAGGTGATGAACGGCAGGGTCCAGACCGGGCTGGCTGCCTGCGTTTCCATAGATGAATACCGGCGTAACATAATAAGAAAGCACGAACTTACCAGGGTGGATAAGGAAATGGACAGGATTTCTCACTTCGATGTCTGCAATGCAAACACCGAGCCTGTGTTTTTGACATACCGTGAAAGGGAGGACATCCGCCTTCTTTTAGAAGAACAAATCAACAGTCGCCCAATCGAATACGATTTCACGGCTGTAGACGGTGTCAGACATAAGGTATGGACTATTGAAAGCGACAGGGTCATAAAGGAGCTTGAACAGATGTTTGCTTCGATTCCATACCTTTATATCGCCGACGGACATCATCGTTCGGCATCTGCTGTAAAGGTAGGCCTTAAAAGGAGGTTCGAGCACCCCGGCTACGACGGGCTGGAAAATTTCAACTACTTTATGGCGGTGCTTTTCCCTGATAAAGATCTCAAAATCTATGATTACAACAGGGTGGTAAAGGATTTAAATGGCTTAGGCGAGGATGATTTCATTACATTGCTATCAAAGAATTTCAACATAGAAAAAAAGGGAATCAACCCCTTAAAACCAAATAAAATACATGAATTCTCCATGTATTTAAATAAAGTGTGGTATTCCTTTACCGCTAAAGAACAAATCTTGTCAGATGATGCAATCAGCGGTCTTGATGTCTCAATTCTTCAGGATCACGTGCTGTCGCCCATTTTAGGCATTAAAGATCCTCGAACGGATGACAGGATCGATTTTGTGGGAGGAATCAGGGGCCTTTTTGAACTCGAAAAAAGGGTGGAAAAAGGCATGGCCGTAGCTTTTGCACTATATCCGGTTACGATAGAAGATCTGATCAGGGTTTCCGACTTAGGCCTCAGCATGCCCCCTAAGTCCACCTGGTTTGAACCGAAGCTGGCAAGCGGTCTCTTTGTGCACCTTCTTACCCAATAAAATGCTTCTTTTTTACCGCATCAAGGATTACATCAACAACCTGATCTATTGAGAGCCTTGTCGTATCAATCTCTAACGCATCCCCGGCCTTGATCAGAGGACTCACATCACGCGTACTGTCTAACCGGTCACGCTCCGCGATATCGTTTTTAACCTCAAGCAGAGTAACATCATACCCTTTTTCACGCATTTCCCGCCATCTTCTCTTCGCCCTCTCCTCGACCGTGGCAGTTAAATAGAATTTAAACATGGCGCTGGGAAACACCTCAGTCCCAATATCGCGCCCGTCCATCACAACACTTTTACCTTTGCCCATTTCTCTTTGCATAAGGACTAATTTTCTTCGCACCCCGGGCAGGGCAGATATATCCGATGCCAGCCGTGTGATTTTTGGGGATCTGATTAAATCGCTGATATTTCGACCATCTAAAAATGTTCTGCCATCACAAAAATCTATTTTGCACGATTTTAACACAGCGTTAATCCCGCTTTGATCATTTCTTTTTATATCCTTATCGAGTATCTTATAGGCAAGGGCCCGATACATTGCTCCCGTGTCAATATAATCTATGCCGAGCTCTTTTGCCACGCGCTTTGCAATTGTACTTTTTCCTGCACTGGAGGGCCCGTCTATTGCAATCTGGATTACCTCTTCCAATTCAATCCTCTTTCCTTCCGCCATCTAAAAGCTTCTCAATCTCCGCAACGAAGGTGTTTACATCCTTAAACTGTCGGTATACTGATGCAAAACGCACATATGCAACCTCATCAAGCTCCTTTAATTGCTCCATTATGGCCTCACCGATGACCTTGCTTGACACTTCCTTTTCAGCTATATTGTTGGCGATGCTTCTTTCAATTTCGTTGACAACCCGCTCTATCTCCGTTATTGGAACAGGCCTTTTTTCGCAGGCCTTGATTATCCCTCTTAGTATTTTATCCCTGTCGAAGGCCTCTCGGCTTCCGTCTTTTTTTACCACCATAATGCGGGCCTGCTCTATTTTCTCGTATGTGGTAAACCTCCTGCCGCAGTGATCGCACTCTCTGCGGCGCCTTATAGCATGTCCCTCCTCGGTAGGTCTTGAATCGATTACCCGGGTATCGTTGGTCTCGCAAAACGGACATTTCATAACTTTACCTCCAATTGCCTGATAAAGGTCTGCCTATTGCATCTCGCTGTCATTATTGTAAATCATATCCTGCGATACATGCAAGTTTTTTCCGTTTTCTACCTCAACTAAAATAACATCATCGCCGATCCTCTTTATATCCTTCCATCGTATAACCTGATCCTCCTCTCGTCCAAACAGTTGGAACATGCGCCTCGGCGAAGGCACGACAATACCTTCAATGCTTCCCTTTTCAAGATCAATCTCTATGTCCTCCACATAACCCATGCTTTTACCGTCAAAGATGTTGATAACCTCTTTATAGCGAATATCCTTTGTACTGATCAATAAAATCACCTCCCCTATAAGAGAATATGACAGGCAAAAGCCTGTCATACGTATTTTAATGGAATATTCTATCCATTATTTTCTCAGATACTCCATAAACCCGGCGCTGAATTTCTGTTCCCCGTCGGGAAAGAGCCATAATGCCTCTACGTCCGTCAGGCTTTCAATCAGCGCAAGACCCCGCTTGTAAGGCATGTTGTACACTGCGGTTGAAAGTGCATCCGCCATGCCCGAATCCAAACAAATGATGGTCACCGCAGTAAAATATTCAGCAGGATAAAGGGTATCGGGATCGATGATATGATGGTACTTCTTACCCTCCACCGTGTAATATCTAATGTAATTGCCGCTTGTAACAAGGGACTTCTCCGCCAGATAAGCGATATGCAGATTTGCCTCTTCCCCTTCCATATCAGGATTCTGTATGCCCACGTTCCAAAGCCTTCCGCTTTTTCCCTTCGCTCCAATAATCCTTACATTGCCGCCTACGCTTATAAGACCCGAAGTAAATCCTCTTTCCTTTGCCATAAGAGCGACCTTCTCTGTTGCATAGCCTTTAGCTATAGCCCCCACATCCAAGCTCATTTGCTGATCGTCCAGATAAACGGTTGACATGTCACTGTCAATGATAATTTTATCTATATCGACATGCAAAGATGCTTCTTCAAGCAATTCATAAGGCGGCAATCCGGCGGAAAGGGGATGAATTGTCCCTTCCGTTCTGTAATCGTGCCAAATGGAAAGCACTGCCCCAAGTGCAATATTAACCTTGCCGCCTGTCAGCTTGTGGATCTCTTTCCCAAACAAAAGCAGATCGATTATCCTTTGATCCACTTTGACAGCCTGTTTACCCGCATTATCGTTAATTGTTTTTAGATTGTTAACGTCCGGATAGTCATTGTATATATCGTACAGTTCATGATATACGGCAAGGTCCTGCTGTATCAGCTTAACATGCCTTTCAAACTCTTCTTTGGTATCCGTATACGCCACTATCTGTGTAAGAGTGTCAAAAAGCTCTAGAAATTGGGCCTCGTAGCGCTTCGTGCCGGCAAAGGAGCAGGCTGAAAGGTTAAGTATCATAATGAATGCAAAAGCTATTTTAAATAATCTGCACATAATCGCTTCCTTTGAACAGATGAGAGGCAGGAAAACCCCGCCTCTTATAATGCAAACCGATTATGATCTACTTAGCTGCAGCATAGGCTTTTTCTATTACAGTCATAAAAGGACCTATGCGCACCGATACTGAAGAGGCAAGCTCAACATCGCCCGCCCTTCCCTCTTCATCTAAAGCAGTTCCTTTTACAGAATCGACCGTCTTTCCTGCTGCATACCTTGCAAAGGCGTCTGCCTGTTCAAACCATTCTTTTCCGATAGCAGAAGTCGCCCTCATATTGTATGCGTCCCCCAGTTCGTTCTTTGTAAGCAGTAAAGCATCCAGATCCGTGGTTATTTTCCCGTCCGCAGTGAAGTTTACATCGGTTTGGGAGGCGTCAATAATGCAGCCTGTGATCACGCCGTTTGCGTCAAACGTAGCCACCGCAAAATTTGTATATGCCTGCGCAAGTCCATCCATGTCCTGCTTGGCATCAAAAGAATTGTCGACAGTGGAAATGACACCGATACCTATCATGTCATCAGCAGAAGAACCCAAATCCCTGACATTTCCAACAGCCTTTTCTATAGCATCTATATAATTCCCGATGCTGATCGTCACAGAGGCAGCCAATTCCGCATCAGTGGGTACGCCTTTCTCATTGATGGCTATACCCTTGACTTCATCAATTGTTTTACCTATCACATAGTTTGAAAGAGCTGTAGCCTGTTCATTCCATTCCTTGCCGATGGATGAATTCTTTATAAGACCATAATCCTCCCCTAGCTCTTGCTTCGCCGCAAAGACGGCATCAGAAGGGGTAACGATCATGCCCTCTTTGGAAAAGTCGATCTTTGTCTCGACGGAATCGATAGCGCAATTTACTATTCTCCCGTCAGCATCCACAGTAACCCCTACGATCACAGAATCAACCTGGGCTGTACCGTCTTCATCTGCTGCATCCACAGATTTCGCTATAGATGTAATCACAGCCATACCTGTACTTACATCTCCATCGACATCGACGGGCAAATCGTTATTCTCTTTAGGGCCGCATCCGATAAAAGCCATCAAAATCAACGATAATCCTAAAATGAGTGCCAATTTTTTCTTCATTTTTCTCCTCCGATAAAATGTATTTTTATCAAGCCAGCCGTTTAAGTGCCGGCAAAATAAACCGCAACAGCGTTGATGTTATTATCCCCGCTATGATCCCCGATACCACCAGTATCGGAAAATATATCCACATATTCATACCCTTATAAAGTATCATAATCACAACAAATTGACCTACGTTATGAGAAATCGCTCCGAAAATGCTGATCACAAGATACGTGATTCTTTCCTTATAAATCAATAATAATATTAACATAACCGAAATTGACAAAAGCCCCCCTGCCATGCTCAAAGAAAAAGCCACAAAACCCCTCGTTATAAAAATATAAAATGCCTTTAAAATGCCTATGAGATACGCCTGCTTCGGTCCCAGGAAGAAAAGAGCATACATTACAGCAATATTGGATAAGCCGAATTTGACGCCTGGAACGGCAATCGGCAGTGGCGGAAGCATATTTTCCACGATTGATAAAACCAAAGCCGCTGAAAATATCAATCCTGTCAAAACGATCAGATGCGTTCGCCCCAATTTATTTGCCATCTTCATTGTCTTCATTTTATGATTGCGCCTATCCTCCTGCAACGATATCAGCCTCATCATCATCTTTGGATTTTATCTTCAGCACTATTCCGTTTGGCAAACAGGCGGCAAATTCCCCTCCTTTGCGAAGTATACCTGTGTTTATGCACACCTTATCCGGGCAATCGGACTTTTCAAAGCAGATTCCTCCATCCTCGTATAGATGAAAAACCACATTTGGATTTTCGGGTATGGAGAACGTCTGATCCTCCTTTCGGTTAAGATCAACAGTATGAACTAACTCGCCATAATAATAGATCTCGGCGGCAGAAGGATTATTATCAGAAAATGCCGTATATACCGTATAAGAGATCACGCTGATCAGAACAAGTGCCGTTATAATCAATAGATCAGTCTTTTTAAAATACTTCATTTCAGTCCGTTCCAAAATTTATAGAAAACCCGATAGACCTATCAAAAGAATGTTCGTCCCCATAATTATGATATAGTTTTTAATAGATAAGGGAAATGTAATTTCTTTGTCCTGCACCTTCATAAATTTATTTATGTTCCTTTTTATAGGAATTACAGTCAGCAGCAAAAGCAGATTTATCGGATGCAGCGCTCTTATCGCCGTCAGTATTATGATTGCCGGGTACACCGCATAATACATCCAGGCAAAAAGTGCTAAAGCCCTGCCTTGTAAATAATACGGCAATGTGTATCGTTTTACAAGTATGTCCTTATCCATGTCGCAGATGTTGTTTGCAAGCATAATGTTTGCAGTCGCCAGAAAAGGTGCAGCCGACAGCAATAGCACGGTGAAACACGAAATAAGGCGGATTTTGATCCCAATCGATTCCGCAGTCAGCTCAAATTCAACGTAGGTTCCTTTGGGCATATTGATATAAAGGATTAAAAACGGAATGAAAAAACCATAAAACAAACCTGACAAGATCTCTCCAAGAGGCATCCTCGAAATGGGAACCGGCCCAAAGGTGTAAAAAATGCCGCACAGAAAACACAATGCCCCAATAAAAAGAACAAGCAAATCCGTAAGATACACTAAATAAATACCCAAAGCCATGCTGGCAAACAGCAATGCAAGCAAGATCATAAAAGCCGTTCTCCGCCCAAAAGGCAATGTTTTATCGTTGGTTTTTGTATCGATATAGTTATTTATTGCGGTGGTAGCCAGATCTAACAGTATCATTGCGGCGAAAAAAACCAAAGTCTGCTTCACATTCAAAGGGCGTTTCTCGTAAAACAGGTAGGCCACGGCCATTAAAAAAGCGAAAACGCTTGTAATTTTCGTCCGGACCTCCGTAAATGAAAGAAACCGTGCCACTGCTTCAAACCTTCCTTCCAAAGATCAAAATACCCGATATGACTTTTTAAGTATATCCTCGAGCCTTTTCCTTTTTCCCGCGGTAAGATTAAGTTCATCAAGCAGATTCAGGGCTTTCTGTTTATATTTTTTTGCCAAGGTGCGAGTATATAGCAGCCCTCCGGTCTTCTCCACCGTATCATTTATGTCCTTTCTGCTCAGCCGCCCCTTTTTCGCCTTTTCTCTGAATCCTTTTAAAGATCTGAATGCGTGAATCAGCGGAAGGGTTATGACATTATGCTCATAATCCGATTGAACCGGTTTTTTAGCGGTGCTTAAGGTGGCCTCAAAATCCATACAATCATCGGTAAGCTGAAATATCATGCCTACATACCGGCCGAACCTGCCATATCGGTTTAATGCCTTGCTGTCCTTTTCGATCAGCACCGCCCCCCCAAAGCATGATGCCTCAAACAGTGCAGCTGTCTTTCCCGATATGATCTTTAAATAATTGTATACACTTAGATCGTAATTGCCGTTATTTATATGCTGAGAAAGCTCCCCCAGGCAAATCCTGCTTACATAATTGGGCATTTTAAGCTCCTTGTATTCCTCTTTTCCAGTGACATCTCCTGCAAGATTCAAAGCCAGAGACAGCAGATAATCGCCTCCCTGAAGGCTCATCTTCTGGGTAAAGATTATTTCCTTCTCTTCCCCTGCCTTTACAGGCTCCAAAAAGCTTTTTTCCACCATGGTATTGGTTCCGGTTATTTCCGTACCCTTTATATTTTTGATGGTAAAGGCAAAAATCGGGGAAGGAATCTCTTCCTTTATCTTTACCCTGATATGAATGGAAAATTTGCTTCCCTTAATTATAGCCGAAGTTCGGGTGCCCTTTTCATCGGTTATATAATATTCCGAAATTAAAGCCTTTTCCGAGCCGTATTCAATAAGCTCGGAATTAACATTGTCAGCCCTGCGTCCTCTTTTTGTTCTGCTGCTTCTGCCTGAGGCTGCTGCCTTTTTAAGCTCTGCATCCTCCAAAAGTCTTTCATTATCCTGTTCCGGCAGCTCATATTGCCCCACAAGAACCTTTTTGTAAATGTCTATCATTTCTTTGGGAGTAGATCGGAAGAGCGTCGTGTAGGGAAAGAGTGTACGTCCTGGTG
>CAZHBR010000002.1:0-473 GCA_964530755.1 uncultured Oscillospiraceae bacterium
AAGAGAGTTGTTTTACCTGCCCCGTTAGAACCCACAACACCGATAATTTCTCCTTCCTTCGCCTGCAGCGAAATATCGCGCAACACGGGAACATCCTTATAACCGGAATGCAGTTTTTCAATTTTGAGCATGATAACCCTCCCCCAGATAGGCTTCTAAAACCTTCTGATTATTTATGATTTCCTGCGGAGTACCGATCGTGAGCACCTGTCCGAAGTTGAGGACCAGGACGCGGTCGCACAGCGCAAGTATAGCCGGCATCACATGCTCTACCATAATTATTGTAACCCCGCTTTTTGAAATAGACCTTATGATTTCGGTAAAATCAAGCATTTCCCTCGTGTTTAATCCGGCCATCACTTCATCTAACAACAGAAGTTTCGGCTCGCTTACAAGCGCCCTTGACACCTCGATCCTTTTTTTATCTGAAAGGGTCAATTCCCTTACGGATTCGCGGTAGCCGAAGGGGCGGG
>CAZHBR010000002.1:483-3730 GCA_964530755.1 uncultured Oscillospiraceae bacterium
CTGAAAGGGTCAATTCACCCGGAAGCCTATCCGCCTTATCCTCTATGCCGAGCATGGTAATAATCTCATCTGCCTTTTCTAAAGCCTCGCTCTTCCTTTTTCCTATAGCCATAGCGCTCACAGCTACATTTTCACGAACCGTCATGGTTGAAAAGGGCTTAACCACCTGGAAGGTTCTGCCGATCCCTATGCGGCATCTTCTAAACGGCGCCATGCGAGGAATCGATTTCCCCTGATATATTACCTCACCTGCCGTCTGTTTCAACAAACCTGAAATAATATTGAAAAGTGTTGTTTTTCCCGCACCGTTAGGTCCGATGAGCCCGAAGATTTCTCCCTGTTCCAGCTCAAAGCTTACATCTTTTAATGCCACCATGCCGCCGAATTTTTTTGTAATATTATTTACTATCAAGGTTTGATTCATGGAATCTGTCTCCTTTCCTTTTGTGCCACCTCTTTAGATCAAGCAGGCTGATGATTCCCTTAGGAAGGAATAACATTACAACGACGATGACCACTCCGTAAACGACCAGATGCAATCCGGCCAAATTGCTGCCTAAATAGATCCTTGTAACCTCGCCAAGAGGTACAAGCAAAACGGCGCCAAGCATGGGACCAAAAAGGGTTCCTATGCCGCCTATTATGGCAACAGCTAAAGTCTCGACAGTCCAGTTAAGATTATATACGGCGGGATCTATATAATGCAAAAGCTGAGCATAAAATGTTCCGCCAAGGGCCATAAAGAAAGCACTTATCGCGCCGACCGCCACCTTTGCACTAGTCGTATCGATGCCTGCACATTGGGCCGCCTGCTCCTCGTCTTTTGTCGCTTTTAAATAATAACCGAGGCGAGATTGCATCACAACCCTTGTAACGATCAGGATGATGACCAGAAGTATTACAATGTAATAATAGAAGCCTGTTTTTGATATAAACTGCAGCATGAGCGGCGAATCACCAAATAGCGGCAGCAGCAATCCGCGGGCACCGTTAATCTTCAATCCGAATACCTCCTGCAGATTGATAAATGAAACGCGCACCACCTGTGAAAAGGCCAGGGTCGCAAGAGCGAAATAGTGACCCTTCAGACGCAGTGATGCGTATCCGACAAACAAGCTTGCCAAAGCGGCGACAAATCCTCCGGCGATCATTCCAATCAAAGGCGTCAAATTCAAGTCGCAAAGCAGCACAGTCGAGGTATAAGCCCCTAGTCCGAAAAAGGCGCAGTGGCCAAGAGAAAATTGTCCGGCCAAGCCTGCCATCAGGTTCCAGCTCATCCCCAGATACCCCATGAAAAATACCATGATAATGCTGTGAATTATAAAGGGATCGCGGATAAACAGCGGAAGCAGCACTACAGCGATTGCAGCGATCACCAATAATAAATGCTGTCTTATCATATTTTTGATCTTCATCTCAGGCCTCCTTCTTTCCCATCAATCCGGAAGGCCTAAACAGCAGGATTGCGATAAACATAACAAAAACAACCAGGTCCGCCATAGTATTTTTATAATAAAGCGTCACAAAGGATTCGATGAGTCCGACAATAATCCCGCCTAGCATTACACCGTTTAAGCTTCCTAAACCCCCTAGCACTACGATGATAAAGGCCTTGATGTTGAAAACGTTTCCCACGGTAGGCTGAACATAAAATATCGGAATCAGAAGTCCTCCCGCAACGCCTGCAAGAGCGCAACCAAGACCAAAAGCAAAGCTGAATACAGTCCGGGTATTGATTCCTACGGCCTGGGCAGCCTCCTTATCATCTGCCGTAGCCCGGATCGCTCTTCCTAAGTCTGTAGATTTTAAAAACCATGCAACAAAGATTGCTATGGCGAGCGCGATGATAAATCCATACAGTCTTGATTGATTGATGATTATGTTTCCCAGTCTCATGGTCAAACCGCTAACAGAGGTTTCCGCTACACGATAGTCAGATCCAAAGAGCACCAATGCTAGATTCTCCAGTACCATCATTACACCTGCCGTGATAAAAATAATATTTATATGCTGCTCTTCATCTCTTTCCAACACGGGGTTTATAACAGAACGCTCCATCAGCACCCCTATCAGGAATAAACCGAAAAATATAGGCACCAACAGAAGATAAATATGTAAATGGGTGAACACCCAAAGCCAATAGCCCAAAAACATGCCTGCCATGACCAACCCGCCGTGTGCAAAATTTACAACGTTGAGCACTCCATAGATCAAGCTGAGCCCCAATGCAGCGATCCCGTAAATACCTCCAATCAGTATACCGTTCGCCAGTCCCTGTGCTAGCATAACATTTTCTCCTCCTCCAAATGTCCTGTTTCAAACAAAGCCTCTTTTCCGAAACTATGTTCCGGAAAAGAGGTCCGCGAGCGGCCCGCCGCCCGCTTTAATAGAATTCTATACTCCCCCTATTTCGCCTATAGGCCATTTAACTGTATAGTCAGGATTCACAAGCTCTGAAGGATACACGATTTTCCACTTATTATCGAACAACTGCACCATAATTGAAAAGCTTTCCTTATTATGACCGTCTTCGCCAAAAACGATACGATCCATAACCATCCCGCTTGTCGCCTTACCGCCTTGAATATCGGTATCAACGAAAGCTTCACGGATTGTTTCAGAGTCAATAGATGCTGCCCTTTCAAACACGTCTAACAGAGCATAGCCGTTGCAGTAAGCGATTGCAGCGCCGTTACTGATAGTTGCGGTTCCGCCATATTTTGCCAGGTAGGCATCGTTTAGTTCCTTAAACGAAGGATCGGTCTCAAGCATGTCTTCGCTTATGCCTATCGGCGTACAAATTCCTTCAGCAATTGCTCCCACTGACGGCAGGAAAGCTGTGTCAAGCTCACCGCTGCCGCCGCCAAACCATCCGATCAAGTTAACATTCATCTGATCCATGGTCTGTGTCAGCAGGATCCCATCTGCAATGAGCATCGCGGAAAACAGAATGTCAGGCTTGGCATTTTTAATCTTGGTCACAAGAGGCATTAAATCCGTAGTCGTGGCAGGATAGCTTTCATCGAGCACTATTTTAAGATCGCTGTCTGCAATCGCTTCGCGCCACTGTTCCGCATTCGTCTGACCCCATTCGGAATCTTCGTAGATAATAGCTACTGTTTCCGCTACGGTATCCATCGTTTCGTTAAAGTGTTTAATCTGTTCAATAGGCATTTTTGTACAATCGCTTGATCTGACATTGATTCTAAACGTATACTTGAACCCTCTGTCTGTAATGCTATCGGCA
>CAZHBR010000002.1:3740-12446 GCA_964530755.1 uncultured Oscillospiraceae bacterium
CAACCGCAACAAGACTCATAAACGGACGCTTATATTTTTCCGCGACCTCTGATATGGTGAAGGTAACAGAGCTTTGATAAGCACCCATAAGTACCGCAACATCCTCTTTCAGGATCAGACGCTCAGCCTCAGACATTCCAACTTTGGGGTCACTTTTACTGTCTGCATAAATTAATTCGATTTTTGCGCCGTTCATGGAGCTAACACCGCCCGCTTCATTGATCTCATCGATTGCCAGATCAAGCCCTGTCCTAGTGTCTTCGCCAATTGAAGCAACTGAACCGGAAAATGGCAGTATTACACCTATTTTTATCGTGTCGGTTTCATCGCCGTTTGCTCCTGCATTAGGATCACCGCCGCAACCGGCAAAGACAGATGCCACCATGCACAAGGTGCAAATTACCGCTAGTAATTTAATTTTTTTCACTTTTTTCCCCTCCCTATTTCTTGTTACATCCTGTTTGATTTCCCGAAAATTTCGGATCATCTACATACAGTTTTCCGCCAAGTGAGTAGTTCTCCTTGCTCATCTCTCTTAAAATGATGGTGACGCAATCCTTGGGATAATTAAGCGATTCCGCAATCGCCTGCGTTACCTTGTCCGTAAGGACACGTTTTTCCTCTAAAGTTTTATTCCCAAATAATTCAATCTGGACGACGGGCATCTGTTTCACCTCCTATCGAAAGAACAAAAATATTTATGCAAAGGCGCCAACTCTGGGCGGCAGCTTTGTAAGCACTTTGTGACCATCCTCTGTCACTGCTACGATCTGGGCCGTGCGAAGTCCCATCGCCTGCCCTTTCATATAAATGCCCGGTTCTACGTCAATAACCATACCGGGTTTCAATATGATGTCGTCGGAGCGGGCTAATAGCGGGCGCTCTGTAATCGATAGGCCTACCCCGTGGCCCACATAACGCTGAATGGTATAATCAGTCAGGCCTGCCTTTTCAAGCTTAGGAACGACCAGATCCTCATAGACCAGCTTCATGAATTCATTGACAGGACGACCCGGCTCCATCAAGCTTACGGCGCGCAGACATCCTTCCAATTCAATCTCGGCAAGTTTTTTCTGCATGTCACTGGGCTTTCCGCAAACGGTTGCCCGGTCAAGTCCCGCCGTATATCTTTGATATACGGAGAAAATCGAAAATGTCACCATGTCTTTGTTTTTCACAACCCTTTGACTGGATTGAGGGCTTGTAAGGGCCGCTTCGGTGTTAGGACCGCTTTGAACGAACAGGCAGGTAGCATAGTCCTGACCGTTTTCCATAAGGCGCTTTTTTATCTCTAAAGACAGCTCCCATTCACGGATCCCTTCCTGCACCATATCTACAACAGGCCCAAGGGCAGCACCCTGCCTATCGAGGCAGCTTTCAATAACCGCAATTTCATTTTGACTTTTAATCAGCTTAAGGTCCAACATCGCATCGTCACAGTCAACCCATTCTACGCCCGGTAAAGAATTTACCATCTGCTTATATTGAAAAACCGGGATGCCGTCGATGACCACTCCGACTTTGCCCTGATCTATTCCCTTTTCTTTCATCACCTCTACAATCAGGCTCCACAGATCGTTGTTTTTCCCTCTTACATCCGAAATGAAGCTCTGACTCTTTGCCATCGAAAGAAACCAATGGTGGGCGAGTGCAACCGTGGGCTCGCTCCCAAGACTCATTATGACCGCAGCATATTCTCCGCCGCCGCCGAATCCGCCTGCCCAGGAGGGGATGTCCACTCCAACCAGACTTATATTAGATAGGTATGCAATATTTTCAGGGGCCGAAGCACAGGACAAAACAACAAGCCCCTTGAGCCCCCTCTTTTCCACAAACTCCAAGCATTTTTGCTGTCTGCTTTCAAATTCTTCTTTCGGGATTTTCACATCAGCGAACGCTTTTACCATTTATAGTCCTCCTCCACTACTCAAAATAGATTATTGCTTATTTTTAGCTATGCTTTTCTATATATGCACGTAGCATGCCAAACTGTTTAAACGATCACTCTATCCTGACAATGCTGATTTATAACGCTTTTTCTTCCTCTATGAAAGGTGGCTGTCAGCTGTCAAGGTTGGGACTACCTGGCGGTGTGACAATATGTCATTCCCCTGCACCGCCACTGCCATTTTGTCACAGTGAAACACAGATGTGATTACAAAAACTGACAACCGGGCAATCCGCAGGAAGTAATTTCATCTGAGGGGAACTTTGTAATGACCTCGCAACCATCCTTTGTTACGACAACCTCCTCTTCTATCCTCGCACTTCCCGAACCATCCTCCGATGCACACCATGTTTCGACGGCAAACGTCATGCCCTCCTTTAATTCGAATGGGTGATCCAGTGAAAATAATCTTGAAATGACGGGCTTTTCCCACAGACCCAACCCTATTCCATGGGCAAATTGAAGCAGGAAGGCCTCCTCTTCATTCTTAAATCCCAATTCTGTTGCGGCGGGCCAGCACCCGGCAACATCGGCTGAAGTGTTACCCGGCTTGATCGCCTTTATGGAATCCTTGATCCATTTCGAAGCCCTTTCGTAGGCCTTTCTTTGATCGGCGTTTGGAACTCCGCAGGAAAACGTTCTGTAATAACACGTTTTGTATCCGTTATAGGTGTTGCCGATATCGAAATAGATCAATTCACCGGGCCTGACCATTCTGTTTGAAAATGTATGGCTGTGGGGATTTCCTCTTGCTCCTGAAATGCTGTTTACGAACTCAACCAATTCAGCCCCCCAGCCGTACAGCTTATAGTTTGCAATAGCGACGAGTTCATTCTCCATGATGCCCGGCCTCAGGGCCTTCGCCAGATCATAATATGCGGCATCGACCATTGCTGCGGATTGTTTCAGAAGCTGTACCTCGTCATCTGTCTTAATTATCCTTGCATCGAGCATGGCCTGCTGGCCGTCAACTATTTCAACCTTGTGCTTTTCAAAAGCCCTGACAAGCG
Source organism: uncultured Oscillospiraceae bacterium (assembly GCA_964530755.1). GTDB lineage: Bacteria > Bacillota > Clostridia > Peptostreptococcales > Anaerovoracaceae > CAYRNC01. Next base: position 6,699 of record CAZHBR010000002.1, read on the forward strand.
GTATATCCACAATGTCCATGCCTACCTTGCCCTCTGCATCGTATTTCTTTAAATAGCTGACAATTTGCGATGCCACTTTTTCAACCATGCCGGCTTCCACCGGAATGGCCCCTCTCATCGAACCTACGGCAGGCATAATATGATCCTTATCGAGCCAGTCAACTCTCTCCCGCTTTGAAGGGGCTGCAGGATCAAATAAAAAAGGCTGATCGACCCCATCAATTAATATGCAATATCTGTTCATTTTGTTGCGATTCCATTCCCCTATATGGGTTCCGGTAATGTAGCGTATATTATCGAAATCGTAACATACCAGCGCATTAAGACCGTAATTTTTCATACTTTCCTTTGCCCTGTCCAGCCTGTCGCTTCTCAATCGGGCAAAATTAACATTTGTTTCAAAATCGACTCCGTTCATTCCTGATCTAGGCATACTTATCCCTCCTAATTAATACTGCTGTGATAAAATTCGTCCAGAAAACCCTTTAAAACAGGGGGCATCGTTAATTAAGAAATTGTGAATTATTATAATAAATTAAGCAATTATTATGCCAAGGAAATACCAAATCAAATCGTTTAGGTGGGGCCTTCCTTATCCTACGGGTAACGCTAAGCTTTGAATTTCACCAACTTTTTGCAAAGAAGTGTCACAGATAGGCCGGTCGCAAGTCTCGCCGGGAGTATAATCAAAGGATTGACACCTATGGCCCAAAAAATCAGACTGATTTCGAATATGCCGTGAAAAGGCACAAGGAGACAAAGGGTGAGAAAAATATCTTTTTTAGAAAGATCATACCGCTCTTTGGCATCTAAGATCGCCCCCGCTCCGTAGGAAATTCCCGCGAATATCCCGATCAGCATCGGTATAAGGGTATCTTTTGAAACTCCGAGGAAATCGGTAATGAACCTGGTTTTAAGCGACAGCTTTTCCAACCATTTATATGCAACCATTATTTCAATAGTTATCATCAGGGGAACTATGACCAGAACCAGGCTTTTAATTATGCCAAAGCTTCCTATTATACTTTCTTTTAAGATGACAAGAACAGTTTCAAGCATAAAAAAACACCTCCCCGATAAAACCGAAGAGAATGCCCAGCGCGATGGCAAATATCAACCTGTAAACAGCAAAGAAGGTGATGGAAAGCTCAAGCTTCTTAATGATCGCCGATTCTATGAACAGGGAATGGGCGATTATGGTCATGATGGCTGCAACGGATATTTCAAATCCGACAAGCCCTACCGCCTTGATAGCGGCAATAGCAGCGTATTCATCTAAAAAAAGTCCTGTAATAAAAGGTACCGCAGCCTCTCCTGGCAGGTGGAACAAGCCCATCACCGGCTCGAAAATCAAAGAAAGCCAATCCATGAAAGGGGTATGCTTTGCCACGGTAATGGCTATATACACGGGAATTATTATTCTTATCAGCATCAGGCTGTAGGAAAATCCCCTTTTAGCTCCTGTCTTTACGGCGTCCAGTAACATATAGGTCCCCTGCTATACTGCGTTAGATTCAAAAGTTTACCGAGTATATATCATAATATCACAGGGCTCCGGCATCAGGCAAGCGCCGGCGGACAAGGGGCAAAGTCGCACCGGCTTCAGGCATGATCAATATTTTCGAATCAGCACCTAAAACTCGCAATGCCGCATCTGCCGCATCCTTTACAGAAGCGAAAGGAACTATGCCGATTTTGCGTACCACATCAAACGGAATATCCGATACCATATATATTTGTGCCTTTTCAAGCACCATCGCAACGGCTGCCGCCTTGTGTGCCCCAAGCTTAAAGTTAATGCCGATCTCTTTAATCATCTCTTTTGGTGATTTTGAAATCATCCATTTTTCAAATGTCCTTTCACCAAAGCCTTCGGCTGCACGAGCACACCAGATCAGTATGCCACCCTTTTTTACAGCATGTTTCGCGTTATCCAGGCCTTTATGGGCCTGATAGATATTGATGTCCTTTGGATAACCGCCTGGCGAAAGTATTACTATATCAGCAGGCTCATTTAAGTAAACCTTATACATCTCATCCAAAACCTTAACCCCGGCCCTGTGGGCTTTTACTGGATGTCCCGCAAAGGCCCTTACGATTCGCTTTTGTTCATCCAAAACCACATTCACTATGAAATCGATCGGGAGAAAATCCGTTATTTCCTCTATATCCTGCCTGACTGGATTATCGTCCATATTTCCCGCAAATGCGCCGGATTTAATCATATTGGAATGATTGATCATAATAGCCTCTTTGCTTGATGCACCCGGCATTATGGCCTTGCTCCCCCCGGAGTAACCGGCAAAATAATGGAATTCGATGTTTCCAAGGCAAATCCTTCTGTCGGCCCGGGCTACAGGTTCAAAGATATCGATCGGCGTACCGTTTCTGCATATTCCCAACCTTATACATCGATCCATATCGCTGTCGATAACATTCACTTCGCTATCTGCAACCTTTTCCCCGACGAGAACCCTTCTCTCATCCTCTGTATGCTTTCTGTGACTTCCAAGAGCGAGCACTACAGTTATGTCCTTCTCGCGAATCCCGGCCTTTTTCAATTGCTCAATTACAGCGGGAAGCACGCGAAAACTTGGCATCGGTCTTGTGATATCACTTGTGACTATAGCTACCTTTTCACCCGCAGATACTATTTCGTGCAACGGCCTGCTTCCTATGGGGTTTTCCAAAGAGCGCCTGACTTCCTCTTCATCGAATGTATCAAATTCCACATTGTTAGGAAGCAACGATCCCATGTAGTTTTTCTTGTCCAGACGGAATCGCTGCACAGTTTTTCCGTATTTTATTTCAAAATTCATGGTCGTTACTACCTCACCCCGGCTACATCAGAATCAACAGCCGCCTTATAAACGGCGTCGGCCACCGCCGCACCGACCCGCTTGTCAAATGGGGGCACTATTATATAGTTTTCATTCAATTCGCAATCACTTACCAATTCCGCAATTGCTTCAGCGGCGGCGAGCTTCATTTCATTGTTGATATCCGAAGCCCGGGCATCTAAGGCACCTCGGAATATACCGGGGAAAGCCAGAACATTATTTATCTGATTCGGATAATCAGATCTGCCTGTTCCGATTATTCTTGCTCCTGCCTTTTCAGCCAGATGAGGCAATATCTCCGGATCCGGATTTGCCATAGGAAGCACTATAGCATCCTGAGCCATCGATGCTACCATGCTTTCCGTCACTATATCCTTAGCCGATACACCGATAAAAACATCTGCACCCTCTAATGCCTCTGCCAGACTGCCTTTTCTTTTTCCGTGATTCGTTTTTTCGGCAATTTCCTGATGAACCCAGTTTCTATAATCCTCACCCCTGCACAATATACCTTTGCTGCTTGATACAATGATGTCCTTTACGCCTAAAGACAGCAACATTCTTGCTATGGCAGATCCTGCAGCCCCTGCGCCGCTTACAGCCACTGTGATATGATCCCACGCCTTACCCACTATTTTCAGCGCATTTTGCAAAGCCGCCGTCACAACCACCGCCGTCCCGTGCTGATCGTCGTGAAAAACCGGAATAGACAGCTCTTTTCTCAACCTTCTTTCTATTTCTACGCATCTTGGCGAGGATATGTCCTCCAGATTTATGCCACCGAACACAGGCTCTATCATTTTTACTGTATGTATTATATCCTCCACATTTTTTGAGGCGACGCATATGGGAAAGGCATCTACACCTGCAAATTCCTTAAACAGTACGGCCTTGCCCTCCATGACAGGAAGCCCTGCCTCAGGACCGATATCCCCCAGGCCAAGAACAGCCGATCCATCCGTGACAATGGCGACCAAATTGCCCTTTGCGGTATATTTATATATCGCATCCTTATTGTTATGAATAACGCGGCAGGGTTCCGCAACACCGGGTGTATAAGCGGTAGACAGATCGTATTTGTTCTTTACCGATACCCTGCTATTGATTTCTATTTTACCCTTCCATTTCTCATGCAGCTTTAAAGCTTCTTCCTGTATCCCCATCATTGCCCTCCATTCTTAACAGCTATCTTTAATAAAAAGAGCCGCAACCGGATGTTCGGTGACGGCTTTATCAACAACGTATTTCAAAAGTCGGCAGATTTAGGTGTCCGTGGAAAAGACATAACGTCCCTTATATTTCCTATGCCAGTGATGTACATAAGTATTCTTTCAAAACCCAGACCGAAACCCGAGTGCACCACTCCACCGTATCTTCGAAGATCAAGGTACCACCAGTAATCCTTTTCATCGAGCCCCATTTCGCGTATCCTGGAAAGGAGCACATCATGCCGCTCCTCTCTTTGACTGCCCCCTATGATTTCACCTACCAGCGGAACGAGCAGATCCATTGCCGCAACAGTCCGATCATCATCATTTAAACGCATATAAAAAGCCTTTATATCCTTGGGATAGTCTGTCACAAATACCGGTTTACCGAACACCTGCTCTGTGATATAGCGCTCATGCTCCGTTTGAAGGTCGATACCCCACTCAACAGGATAATTAAAATCCTTATCGGATTCCTTTAACAAATCGATTGCTTCCGTATAGGTGATCCTTGCAAAATCGGAATCTACAATATTTTGCAGGCGGGCAATAAGATCTTTATCGAAATGCTCATTAAAGAATACCATTTCCTTTTGCGCTTCCTTCATTACGTAGCTAATTATATACTTCATCATTGCTTCAGCCATGTCCATATTATCCGAGAGATCCGCAAAGGCAACCTCCGGTTCTATCATCCAAAACTCAGAAGCGTGTCTTGCAGTATTAGAATTTTCAGCCCTGAATGTCGGTCCGAATGTATATATCCTCCTGAAAGCCAACGCATAAGCTTCCCCCTCAAGCTGACCGCTGACTGTAAGCTTCGTCTCCTTGCCAAAGAAATCCCGGCTGTAATCCACATCCCCGTTTTCTTTTTTTGGAGGATTGTTCAGATCCAACGTAGTAACCTGAAACATCTGTCCGGCACCTTCGCAGTCACTTCCCGTTATAATGGGCGTGTTAACGTAAACATAACCATTTTCCTGAAAGAAACGATGAACTGCAAAGGCCGCAAGCGACCTAACCCTGAAAACGGCGAAAAAAGTATTGCTTCTGGGCCTCAGATGGGCGATTTCCCGCAGGAATTCCATGCTGTGCCTTTTCTTCTGAAGGGGATAATCAATGTCACAAGAAGCCTCAAGCACAATCCTGCTCGCCCTGATCTCAAAAGGCTGCCTGGATAAAGGAGTGAGAATTAACGTCCCTTCAACCGTCAAAGCGGAGGAAATCCCGTATTTAGATATTTGATCGTAATCGGGCATTCTGTCTTTTTCATAAACCACCTGAACAGACTTAAAATAAGTCCCATCGTTCAATTCCACAAATCCAATTTTATTGGAGCTCCGATTCGACCTGATCCATCCGCTGATTCGCAAGTCTTTATCTGCGTAATCCTTTGGGGCTTTAAAAATTTGTTTCAACGTCAGATCTTTCATTTTAAACCTTTCCAGCTGATAATTAGTAAATAAAGCTTTAAATCTGCCCTAAGCGGCATAGCAGTGTAACCTAAGTGCAATTAAGCACCTGTAAAATTTGCAAATAGCAAGGCGCCTGAGCCCTTTGTGCGAAGGAGCGTACAGCTAACCGTACGTGACTGTGGCGCGAAGACATAAGCAGCATAGCTATGCGGTCCATTTTGGACAATTAAGCACCTGTAAAATTTGCAAAGAGCAAGGCGCCTGAGCCCTTTGCGCGAAGGAGCG
>CAZHBR010000002.1:12546-26489 GCA_964530755.1 uncultured Oscillospiraceae bacterium
TACAGCTAACCGTACGTGACTGTGGCGCGAAGGCATAAGCGGCATAGCTATGCGGTCCATTTTGGACAATTAAACGCCGGTAAAATTTCGCAAAGCGTAGACGCTTGAGTCCTTTGCGCGAAGGAGCGTACAGCTAACCGTACGTGACTGTGGCGCGAAGGCATAAGCGGCATAGCTATGCGGAATTTTAACAAGTTTAAAGGGGTTTCATGGTGGGGAAGAGTATGATATCCCTAATAGATGCCGCATCAGTTAAAAGCATAATTATCCTGTCAATACCGATGCCCAGTCCTCCCGTAGGGGGTAAACCCACTTCAAGGGCATTCACGTAGTCCTCATCCATCGGGTGGGCTTCATCATCACCTTTATCCAATTGCTGCTGCTGTTCTTTAAAACGCTCATACTGATCTATCGGATCATTTAACTCTGAAAACGCATTTGCCACTTCCCACGTATTAATAAAAGCTTCAAAACGGCGGGTGATCCTTGGATCCTTTGCATCCCGCTTGGCAAGAGGAGATATTTCTACGGGATGACCTGTGATAAAGACGGGTCCATCCAGGTATTCTTCGCAATATTCCTCAAACAGTTCTGCGATTATGTGTCCCCTTGAAAGCTTGTCCCAGCCTTCAATGTTATGCTTTTTAGCGATCTTGCGTGCCTCTTCATCCGTTTTGATCAGATCGAAATCCTCTCCCACCCAGGTTTTTACCGCATCCTGCATGGATATGCGCTTCCATGGCGGGGTAAGATCAAACGTCTTTCCCTGGTACTCTATCACCATGGATCCCAAAACATTCTTTGCAACGGTAGCTACCACATTTTCAGTTATATCCATCATATCTTCCATGTTTCCATACGCTTGATATAATTCCATAGAGGTAAATTCCGGGTTATGGTTTTTATCCATACCCTCATTTCTGAACATCTTGCCCATTTCATAGACGCGGTCAAGCCCCCCGACAATGAGCCGTTTCAGATACAATTCATTGGATATGCGCAGCTTTAATTCTATGTCCAAAGTATTATGATGGGTGCTGAAGGGTCTGGCATTCGCTCCCCCTGCAATGGTTGTCAATATAGGTGTATCCACCTCCAGAAAGCCTCTGCCTTCAAGATAGTTCCTTATCTCCTTTATTATTCTTGAACGGAGAATAAATGTATTTTTAACATCCGGGTTTACGATGAGGTCGATATACCTTTGACGATAGCGGATGTCCATATCCTTTAAGCCGCTCCACTTATCCGGAAGGGGATGCAGCGATTTTGAGAGCAATACGACCTTCTCTGCCTTGACGGAAATCTCTCCGTGCCTGGTTCGAAATACCTGACCCACAATCCCGACAAGATCTCCTATATCGTAGGATAGGAATATCTCATATTCCTTTGAAGTGATCGCATCCTCGCGAACATAACCCTGTATCCTGCCCTGCTTATCGAGCACATCGATAAACGAGGCCTTACCCATGCGGCGTTTAGCTATAATCCGCCCGGCTATGGATACGGTGTGCCCGGATATTTCATCAAAGCGATTTTTAATGTCCTCACTGTGGTGTGTCACATCCCAGGTCTCAATCAAATAGGGGTTTCTTCCCATCTCCTGAAGCTTGAACAGCTTTTCGCGGCGAATCTGTTTCTGTTCGTTCAGATCCAGCTCCTGCTCTTCTTGTTGTATCACCCTATGCTCATCTGCCATGTTTATCCTTCCTTCCGCAAAGTGAATCTTTATCGGTAAATCTCTAAAATTTCATAACAAATTGTGCCATCAGGCACATTTACCTCTGCAACGTCTCCTACCTTTTTTCCCAAGAGCTGCTTACCTACTTCAGATTCATTGGATATCTTCCCTTCAAAGGGATCCGCTTCCGTGGAGCCGACAATCCAGAACTCAATCACCTCTTCGCTCGCCATTTCCTTAATTTTTACCTTGAGCCCCACATTAACCGTATCGCTTGGTATATCGTTATTGTCCAGTATCTTGGCATTGCGAAGCATATTTTCCAGCTTCATAATCCGATCTTCCAATTCAGCCTGTTCATTTTTCGCTGAATCGTACTCTGAATTCTCAGAAATATCCCCGTAGGAGATCGCCTCTTTAATTCGCTCTGCTACTTCCTTCCGTTTCACCGTTACCAGCTCATCGTATTCAGCGACGATATTGTCATAGCCTTCTTGCGTAAGTAAAATGACTTCGGACATTGCTGTTTATCCTCCACTTCCACCAAAGGAGACAACTCCGTTGCCCCCCTTTTTTCTTCTTATTTCTGCTGGTTAATTATATGTCATTTCTATATCTATATGCACGGTATTGTACTATAGAGGCCCCCGAAAGTCAAGAAAAACAGAGGGTCTTAGGCGGTGCTAATCCGGGCCGTTATAATAATGGCGGTGCACAAGTATTTTTGATTACAGAAAATAATATATATCCTTTAAAAAAGCTTGCATCTGTCCTACTGTTTTTATTGAATTAACCCTGCCTCGCATTTTTGCAGCCCCCGGAAAGCCTTTCAGGTACCAGCCGATATGCTTTCTCATCTCTAAGACGGCCTGAAATTCCCCTTTTGCATCGACCGCTATGTAGAATTGCTTTTCAATTGCCAAAACTTTTTCCACAATTGAGGGACGGGACGGTGCCGGCATGCCTTTATAAAGGGCGATGGCGTCACGAAAAATCCAGGGATTTCCCAAAGCGCCCCGGGCAATCATCACAAAATCACAGCCAGTTTCATTGAGCATTCGATTTGCATCCTCTCCTGTATGAACGTCGCCGCTTCCTATGACAGGAATCTTCACTCTTTTTTTAACCGAGGCTATAGCCTGCCAATCCGCTTTCCCGCCATAAAGCTGCTCTCTTGTACGGCCGTGGACAGCTATCGCCGAAGCCCCCGCTTCCTCCATCATACAGGCAAAGTCCAAGATATTGATGCTGCTTTTATCCCATCCGCTTCGGCATTTTACAGTAACCGGTTTAGGTTCGCGTCCTGCTTTCGATGCCGCCTCCTTTTCCGCATCAACCATCGCTTTAACAATAAGATAAGACAGCTTAGGGGTTTTCATAAGGGCGGCGCCTTCGCCGTTTTTAACAACCTTTTGAACAGGGCAGCCCATATTCACATCAAAAGCGGCATTTTTATGCCCTTTCAGCATCTCAACCGCTCTTGCCATGATATCCGGACTCGATCCAAACAGCTGATAGACGATGGGCATTTCGCCGGGTGAAAACGACAAAAGTGATTTTGTTCCTCCGCTATTATAACAGAGTCCTTTGGCGCTTATCATTTCAGAATATACAAGCGCCGCCCCCTGTTCCTTACAAATCCTTCGAAAGGGACTGTCCGCGATGCCAGCCAAAGGAGCTAACAAAAACGGATTCTTTATGCTGATGTTGCCGATGCGAAAATCGCCCATTACTTCTTTCCCTCTGTTTCGTACAAAAGCCCCCATTTAATACAACGGGGGCCGTAGAAAAAACTTATTAATTCAACAACTTGAACCTTAATAACCCGCAAACATCGAAAGGAGCACACCGGCCGCTACGGCAGAGCCTATTACACCGGCAACATTAGGTCCCATTGCATGCATGAGCAAAAAGTTGCTGGAAAGCGCCTCCTGACCGACCTTTTGAGAAACGCGTGCCGCCATCGGGACCGCAGACACTCCTGCAGAACCGATAAGGGGATTGATCTTGCCACCGGATAGTACATTCATGAGCTTCCCAAGCAGGACGCCCCCCGCCGATCCAATCATAAAGGCAAGTATGCCTAAAATGAGTATCTGAATGGTATCAAGCACTAGGAATGTCGGTCCTACCGCCGATGCCCCCACGGATAAACCTAACACTATAGTAACGGTATTGACCAAAGCATTGGCCGATGTGTCTGAAAGCCTGAGCGTTTTGCCTGTCTCTTTGAACAGATTGCCCAGCATGAGCATCCCTATTAAAGGGGCCGCCGGAGGCAGAATCAAAACGACAAGCACAGTCACCATGATCGGAAATATGATCTTTTCCCTTTGACTGACAGGTCGAAGTTGTTCCATTTTAATCATACGCTCTTTTTTAGTAGTCAGCGCCTTCATGATAGGCGGCTGAATGACAGGGACAAGGGCCATGTATGAATAGGCCGAAACCGCAATAGCGCCAAGCAGATGGGGAGCAAGTTTCGTCGTAAGAAATATTGCCGTCGGCCCGTCCGCCCCGCCTATTATACCGATGGACGCCGCCTCCTGCGCATTAAAGCCGGCAAAGAGGATGGCACCTAAAAAGCCGGTAAAAATCCCAAGCTGAGCCGCAGCCCCTAAAAGCAACGATCTTGGATTTGCAATAAGAGGTCCGAAATCTGTCATGGCTCCCACGCCAAGGAAAATAAGCGGGGGCAGCACGCCTAACTTATTCAGCTGGTAAAAAAGATTGAACAATCCCCCCTGATCGAACATACCCGATAAGGGAAGATTTGAAAGCAGCATTCCAAATGCGATGGGTACGAGTAAAAGGGGCTCAAATCCCCGATTTATAGCGAGATACAGAAAAAATAAAGCCACAAGCACCATTATCGCACTTTTATAATCCATATTCAGAATGCCGGTAGAATATAGAAATTTAACTATCGTTTCAAGAATCATTCTTGTTTTCCTCCTTATTCTGACTATAGGAGGTTATTTCAGGGTCAGCAACAAATCACCTGCATTAACCGAAGCACCCTTGATAACCTGAACCGCATCAACCGTTCCTGCCTGAGGAGCCATTATCTCGTTCTCCATCTTCATAGCCTCTAAAATGAATAAAACGTCTCCCTCTGAAACAGCCTGTCCGTCCTTTACCCGAACATCCAATATGGTACCGGGCATGGGGCATTCAACTTTAAGCGCCCCTGCGGAAGGTGCGGCGGGAGTATTAGAGGGTGCAGGCGCAGGCGCCGATGCAGGTGCAGGCGCCGATGCAGGTGCAGGCGCCGGTGCAGGTACAGATGCAGCCGCAGGTGAGGGTGCAGCGGATCCTGCCTCTTCGACCTCAACCTGATAGGTCACTCCGTTTACAGTAATGTTATATTTTTTCATTTCATCGATCTCCTTTGCTTTATCAATTATACCTTAACCGGCCTAAAATCTTCTGCTTTCTATGCTGTCCGCAGTACCGGCACTCCCCCATGCGGGCCTGTCACCGGATATGCGGCTTATCTTCTTTATCTTTAAATTACTTACGGATGCAGCTCCTTCGCTTACCGCGACAGCCCCCATCAAAACAGCAATTAAATCCAAACCGGCATCAACCGCTGCGGGTTCTTGCACAGACGGAGACGGCGGTGCCGCTTTTAAATCCGCAGCGCCTTTTTCACTTTTCGAAGCAGCCGATTTATCCATCCTCTGCAGCATGCGGGACATAAGGGCTATAACGGCCCAGATAAGAACGAGCACGATAAATGTGGTGCCGATGCCCATCAAGGTGGTTACAAGGCCCCCTTCCAGCTTTTCAACAGAAGTCAGTTCGGCAAACAGCGCCGGGTCGGCAAAGCGATCCATTAAACCTAAATCTTCTTGCATTTCATTCACTCCTTACAGCGGTATATTACCGTGCTTCTTAGCGGGCAGCGACTCCCTCTTTGAAGCCAGCATATCAAAAGCGCTTATTGCCCTTTGTCTGGCCGCAGCCGGCTCAATTACATCGTCCACATAGCCAAGCTCTGCCGCTCTGTACGGATTTGAAAATTTCTCCTCGTATTCTGCAATCTTCTCTTGGCGTTTAGCGGCAGGATCAGCCGCCTCCTCTATTTCCTTCTTAAACACTATATTTGCAGCACCCTCAGCACCCATGACCGCTATTTGCGCACTTGGCCATGCCAGGACCATATCCGCGCCCAGCTCTTTATTGCACATTCCTATGTATGCGCCTCCATAAGCCTTCCTCGTTATCATCGTGACTTTAGGTACGGTAGCTTCACAATATGCATACAGCAATTTCGCCCCATGGCGGATTATGCCTCCATACTCCTGGTCTGTTCCCGGCAGAAAACCGGGAACATCGACGATCGTAAGAAGAGGAATATTGAATGCATCGCATCTTCTTACAAACCTCGCGGCTTTATCCGAAGCATTGATATCAAGGCATCCTGCTAAAAATTTCGGCTGGCTTGCGACCACCCCTATAGTCTGTCCGTCTAAACGGATATAGCATGTGACGATATTCTTGGCATAATGAGGCATAACATCATAAATAATTTCATTGTCGGCCATCTTCCTGATAATTTCATATATATCATACGCCTTATTAGGATTATCCGGTATTATTTCATTAAATTCAGGAATCATCCGATTCGGATCATCAGTAGACGCATAGACAGGAGCCGTCTCCATATTATTGGAAGGCAGGTAGGAAAGCAGATCCCTCACCATGGCCAGAGTCTCATTATCGTCCTTTCCTATGAAGTGGGCTACGCCGCTTATTGTATTGTGGGTCATCGCCCCTCCCAGCTTTTCAGATGAAATGTCCTCCCCTGTCACTGTCTTGATTACCTGAGGCCCGGTAATGAACATCTGGCTCGTCTTATCCACCATGTATACAAAATCCATGATGGCGGGAGAGTATACAGCCCCGCCTGCGCAGGGTCCCATAATAACCGATATCTGAGGTATTACACCCGAGGAAATCGTGTTATTGTAAAATATCTTCCCAAATCCCGAAAGAGAAGCAACCCCTTCCTGGATCCTGGCGCCTCCGGAGTCGTTAAGCCCTACAATAGGGGCCCCCATCTTAAGAGCCATCTCCTGGACCTTGACGATTTTTTCGGCATGATATTCTCCAAGGGAGCCTCCCAATACCGTGAAGTCCTGTGCGAAGGCGAAAACCAACCTATCGTCTACAGTACCGTACCCCGTAACTACGCCGTCCCCGGGGGCTACGGTTTTCGCCATATCAAAATTAGTACTTCTGTGAGATACAAACGTATCAATTTCGATGAAACTGTCTGGATCAAACAACAAAGCCAGTCTCTCTCTTGCGGTCAGTTTTCCTTTTGCATGCTGTTGATCGATACGCTTTTGCCCTCCGCCCAGTAAAAGGGCCTCCTTCTTCAGGCGGAGATCTTCAATTTTGTTCATGCAATACTTCCTCCTATCCTTATATATGCTCAGCCGGTAATTCCATATATACCAAACGCGGCACCTTTTTCTGGAACCCAACGGCTTTACTATATACTACTTTATTATTGAATACAATAGGCTTAATCATGTATACAGGCCTGTATACACATGCGGACTTTAGCCGTTATTCTCGTCATCTGGACCCTCATCATCATCCCAATCATCTCCATCTGAATCAAATGCAGGCTCAGCATCCTCTGCGGCTATCTCTGCTAAATGCTCTGCTGCCTCCTTTGCATTGACCTCTTCGATGTTTCGTTCCTGAATCTTAGTCTCCTCAATGAGCTGCTCAGCCGTCTTTTCTCCGTTAAAAAGGGCGTTAAACTGTGATGCATCGAGGGTTTCCAGCTCTAAAAGGACACCGGCTATCAGATGAAGCTTATCTATGTTCTCGGCCAATAATCTCTCCGCCCTGTCAAAACCGCTTTCGATTATTGTCCTTATCTCTTCATCTATTTCCTTGGCCATTTCCTCAGAGTAATTCTTTCTTGTGGAAAAATCCTTTCCTAAAAATACCTCGTCCGAGGAACTGTAGTTAACAGGCCCAAGCCTTTCGCTCATGCCGTATTTTGTGACCATCGTTCTCGCTATTTCCGTAGCCCGCTCTATATCATTGCTGGCACCGCTGCTGATATCGTTTAATGCTAATTTCTCGGCTACACGGCCGCCCAGCAGATGTGTTATCTTCTCTTCCATCTCCACCTTTGTCGCATAATACTTATCCTCCTTAGGCAGTATCATAGTAAATCCACCTGCAAGGCCTCTTGGAATTATGGTTACCTGGTGAACGGGATCTGTATTAGGTAAAAGCGTTGCTACTAGAGCATGCCCCGATTCATGATAGGCCGTCAGCTTCTTTTCTTCATCGCTTATTACGCGGCTTTTTTTCTCCGGTCCGGCTATCACCTTCGTTATCGCTTCTTCAATTTCATCCATCCTGATCAATTTCCCATTGCGCCTGGCCGTAAGCAAAGCCGCCTCATTGAGCATATTCTCTATGTCGGCAGGCGTAAAGCCCGGTGTCCTTCTTGCAAGCACCTTTGGCTCGACGCCGGGGCCCAGAGGCTTATTGCGCGAATGAATATGAAATATGGCCTCTCTCCCCCTTATATCGGGGATGCCTATAATCACCTGTCTGTCAAATCTGCCCGGACGAAGCAACGCCGGGTCCAGAATGTCGGGGCGATTAGTAGCGGCCAAAATTATTATCCCGCTGTTATCACCAAATCCGTCCATCTCCACAAGAAGCTGGTTGAGGGTCTGCTCTCTTTCATCGTGTCCTCCCCCAAGACCTGCCCCCCGCTTTCTTCCTACAGCATCGATCTCATCGATGAAGACAATGCAGGGAGTGTTCTTCTTCGCCTGCTCAAACAGATCTCTGACCCTTGAGGCTCCGACACCCACAAACATCTCGACGAAATCGGATCCGCTTATGCTGAAAAAGGGGACACCGGCTTCTCCCGCGGTAGCCTTGGATATATACGTTTTTCCCGTTCCGGGGGGACCCACTAGCAAAATCCCCTTGGGAATTCTCGCACCGAGGTTGTAATACTTCTTCGGAAATTTTAGAAAATCAACGATTTCGGCCAGTTCATCCTTTTCTTCCTCAAGTCCGGCTACATCCTGAAATGTAACTTTTTTCAGGTCGTTTTCCCGGTGAAGCTTCGCCCGGCTTTTGCCAAAGGACATGACGCCCTTTCCGCCTCCCTGACCCTGCTGCATTATGACAAACCAAAACAGAACGAAAATCAGTATCATGACCACAGTAGGAAGAAGAGATAAAATCCAAGACGAACTTGACGGTTTGCGGCTTTTTAAAACAAGAGTACCTTCTTCAATTTGAGGGAAAATATGTTTTTCGCTTAAAAGCATTAGATCTATAGAACTGGACGCATAGGCTGAAACTTTTTCTCCCGACCTGAGTGTACCAAGCAGATTCGTATCAATTATGGTAAGCTCCTTCACCTGCTTTGCCTGCACATACTTTACAAACTCTGAAAACTCTACAGGGGTCACTCGCTGAGCCTTATTCTCCTGAAACACCCAGGCTGCACCCAATACTAAAGCGAAAATCAATAAATATATACCTAAGTTTTTCGCGGCTCTATTCAACGATACGGTTCCTCCTTATATTTGCTCCTTTTATTTACATCAAAATATATTAACATTAATAGCGGATGTATTCAAGACTAACAGCATCACGATCATTAATTTTAATCTTAAAGCGGTCGTTTATGCGATATCCTACCACCCAAAGAACCTCCCGGCCAAAACAAAGAAGGGGGATTTTGTCTCTGTCCCCAAAAGGGATTTTTTCGTCTACAAAAAAATCCTGAAGCTTTTTTGTACCCTTCATTCCCAAGGGTGTTAAATAATCGCCGGTGCTCCTTGTCCTGAGCTCCAAACAGGAAAACACATCCTTGTCGTATTCAATATACACATGAAAGGGATCTCGAGGAAAGGTTTTCCGTCTCAACAGTTCGCCTTCCTCCGTGTTCGCCTTTATGATTTTGACCCGCAATGCTGCATTTAATTCAGGCAATTCGATAAGACCCGGGGAATTGACGGGATAACAGAAATCGAATTTTTGACCTTCTTCCTTTTGGGCTTCAAAACTGAATTCAACCTCACCCATTGTAACGGCAAGACGATAGCCCCTTGGAAAATCGAGTCCCGCTCCCGATCTTCCCTCCCTTACCATCGCATCCCCTTTCTCCAGATGAACAAATGAAATGTCCTGCAAAAGGCCCATATCTTTAAAAACCCTTGCGATCAGTCTTTTACTCAAAGAAGGATGGAGAAGCCTAAAACCCTTCCGATCAAGATAACGATTCCCGGAAGCTGCTTTTAAATTATCGGCGCCTAAAGGTTTTTCAAGGTACCCTAAGGCTTTTTCCACTTGAATATTGAAATATTCCCTGTCCTCTGATGCGATGCTGCCAAGCCTGCAAAGGGAATCGATGATGCCCGGATTATAACTGCCAAGAAGGGGAAGCAGCTTGAGTCTCACCCTGTTTCTTGCATACATGGGCATAAGGTTAGTCAGATCGGTTCTCGCCGACAGATCATTTTCCCGGCAATATTTCTCTATTTCGGTTCTTTTCACATCAAGCAGCGGCCGGATAATAATGCCATCCCGGATGTATTCAATGCCCGCCAATCCCTCTGTCCCTGTTCCACGGATCAGTCTTAAAAGAATGGTCTCCGCCTGATCGTTGCGATTTTGAGCCACCGCGATCAAAACCTTCGATTCATAAAGCGGCAGAATGCTTTCCCTCACCTGATGAAAAGCCTTATAGCGGAGCAGACGTCCCATTTCCTCCTCTGAAATACCTTCCTCCCTCGCCATCGCAGGTACGTCGAAATGAAAAACCGTGCATGGAACATTCAGTTTCCTGCAATAATTCTCCGTAAAGGACTGATCTGAATCCGCTTCCTTACCCCGTATCCCATGATTCACGTGAACAGCGTGAAGGGTCAGCTCCCATCTGTCCTTTAGACAGTACAGTGCATGCAGCAGGCAGACAGAATCAGGACCGCCCGAAATACCAAGAACAATATGATCACCCTTTGAAAAAAGAGATTGTTTTACAGCTGTTTCCTCGATTTTTTCAATCACCATGGGCATATTATACCATGTTTTATTGTTTATGACACAGGTAGCATGTATAATATTCACCATATGATAAAGAGCTGCATTTGTTAAAGGAGGCCACTTATGGAACAAACTGAACTAGCGGAATTATTGTTCCCGCATATAGATAAACTGCCTGAGGATTATGAGAAAATATATCCTCCCCGCATGCTGCCAAAGAATGCGAAAGTGACGCGCTTAGGACCAAGCCCCACAGGTTTTATCCACCTGGGGAATCTATATGTGGCCCTGGCCAATGAAAGGCTGGCCAGCCAAAGCGGCGGCCTGTTCTTTCTACGCATAGAAGACACAGATGAAAAAAGAGAGGTTAAAGGAGCCGTGGAGACGCTAATCTCATCTTTGAACTATTTCGGGATACGCTTTGCTGAAGGAGCGGATACCCTTGGAGAAAGCGGAAGCTACGGACCGTATTATCAGAGCAGGCGTGGTCCTGTTTACCAATGCTTTATAAAAGAACTGATAAAAAAAGGCCTGGCTTATCCTTGCTTTTGCACAGAAGAGGATCTGCTGGAAAACAGAAAAAAGCAGGAGCTTTCCAGAAACAACCAAGGATATTACGGCGACTGGGCCCGCTGCAGAAATTTTTCATCAAAAGAAATTAAAAATGAGCTTTCAAAGGGTAAACCCTTCGTGATACGCTTTCGCTCTCATGGGGATCCTGAAAAAAGCTTCGATATAGACGATGGAATTCGCGGCAGGCTTACCATGCCGGAGAATTACCAGGATGTAATAATCCTCAAGCGCAACGGCATTCCCACATATCATTTCGCCCATGTAATTGACGATCATTTGATGCGCACCACTCATGTAGTGAGAGGAGAGGAGTGGCTCTCGTCACTTCCGATACACGCGGCACTGTTTAAAGCTATGGACTGGCCCTTGCCCGTTTACTGCCATACTACCGTATTGATGAAAATGGAAGGCGGCACGAAGAGAAAACTCTCAAAAAGAAAGGATCCGGAGCTCTCGTTAAACTATTACAGGAGCCAGGGCTATCATCCCTTGGCGATCAGAGAATATTTGATGACAATACTAAACTCCGACTACGAGGAGTGGAGACTTGCAAACCCCGAAGAACCCTTGGAAAAATTCCCATTCGGCGTGAATAAGATGGGCAGCTCGGGTACATTGTTTGATCTGAATAAATTAAACGATATAAGCAAGGAGGTTCTGTCCCGGTTAAGCGATGAGGATATTTACGATTTTTTATTGAGATGGGCATCCCGCGACCGAAAGGATATTCTTTCCCTTTTTACAGACCGAAGATCATCCCTGCTCAGAATTCTCGCTATGGACAGACATGGGGATAAACCGAGGAAGGATCTTGCATACGGAAATCAAATTTTCGAACACATATGTTATTTTTTCGATGAACATTTCCAAACGAGAGATGATTATCCAGATGCTGTAAATGAAAACGACCTAATTCCTATCCTTTTGGGCTATCTGGCCTCGTACGTTCATGAAGATGACAAAACAACCTGGTTTGATCGAATCAGAGAGCTTGCAGTTTCACTTGGATATGCGGCTAAACCCAGGGAATATAAGAAGAATCCCGATCTTTATAAGGGGCATGTCGGCGATGTGAGCACCGTCATCCGAATAGCCCTGATAGGCAGGGCATCATCCCCCGATCTTTGGGAGATACAAAACATCATGGGAGAGGACAGTGTAAAAAAAAGAATACAGCAGGCGATTGAAGAACTGACGAACAAATAATATTCCAACGATTCACAAATCCTGATACAGCTGAATATCCTATACTAAACATAAATCTATTGTATAGGAGCAGGTGATAAATTATGTCGAACAGATGTGGAGTTTTTGGCGGGGAGGGAATCGATACCAGCTTGCTGTTCTTCTTCCTCTTGTTGGTAATCATTTTCTGCAACTGCTGGAGCAACGAGTGCTGAAAACACATAAGGGCCCGCGCACTTAAGGTGCGCGGGTCAAGCATTTTATAAATTCCAACTGTTCATGTAACGCCTCTGACCCTCTGTAATCTCGTCTATCTCTAAATCCCAGGCGGAAAGGAGCCGTCTTGCCACTTTGTCATCGATATCGGCCGACACGTCAATCAACTGATTTTTCAGGCGCCCCTGATTGTCTTTAATGTAAAGGGCTGAAAGACATTGAACTGCAAAGCTCATATCCATCACCTCCGCCGGATGCCCGTCCGCAGCCGCTATATTTACAAGTCTGCCCTCGCCGATTACAGATATCCATTTGCCGTTGGGTAACAGATAGCCTGTCACATTTTTCCGCATATCTTTTTTTTGTAGAGCTTCCTTTTCCAATGAGGACATATCAATCTCGACATTGAAGTGCCCGGCGTTTGCGAGAATCGCCATTTCTTTCATGCACATCATGTGTTCAACGGTTATTACTTCTGCATTTCCCGTGGCCGAAACAAAAATGTCGCCCAAGGGAGCCGCTTTCTTCATCGGCATTACCAAAAACCCGTCAAGAACCGCCTCGACAGCGGACACAGGATCGATTTCAGTAACTATCACCCTTGCCCCCAGGGCCTTTGCCCTCATGGCAATACCTTTTGAACACCAGCCGTACCCTGCTACAACAACCTGCTTGCCGGCAATCAAAAGGTTGGTGTTTCTCATAATGCTGTCCCAGGCAGACTGCCCCGTCCCGTATCGATTATCAAACAGATATTTGCATCTGGCATCGTTGACCGCCAACATCGGAAAAAGGAGGAGCCCTTCGTTTTGCATAGCCTTCAGACGATTGATGCCTGTCGTTGTTTCTTCGCAGCCACCCCATACTTCCGCGCCTAAATCTTTTCGCCCATCATGAATCAAGGTAACAAGATCCCCGCCGTCATCAATAATTATATTAGGCCTGTGATCCAGCGCCATCTCCATATGGCGCCGGTATTCCTTCATAGAAGCATTGTGATAGGCAAATACTTCTATTCCTGCCGCCGCCAAAGCCGCCGCAACATCATCCTGGGTAGACAGCACGTTGCTCCCTGTAGCGCATACCTTAGCCCCCCCGGCAGCGAGCACCTCGCAAAGATAAGCCGTTTTAGCCTCCATATGAATGGAAAGGGTAATTTTAACCCCTTCAAAAGGCCGATCACGCGTAAAATCCTTCAAAAGACCTCCTAAAAGGGGCATGTGCATCTTAACCCATTCGA
>CAZHBR010000003.1:0-1563 GCA_964530755.1 uncultured Oscillospiraceae bacterium
TTCAAAACAGATAGAGCCTTTGGGCGGAATAAACTATGCTGCAAACCAGATTTTCCGCTTAGGTTCGTATAATACGGTTGAAGAAATGTGCGAACTAATCAATGCAATTATTATGAATAGTCAAAAACTACTAAATGTTATAAAATATTCTCCTGCTGGTATTTATGTGGCTGATAACAAAGGTATCATAATCTTCGTAAATAAAGCTTTCACAAATTATCATGAATTGGATACATCCTATTTTATTAACAATCGCGTTGAAGAGTTAGAGCACCAAGGAATTTTTAGACCTATAATAACGCCGATGATTATTCGTACAGGCAGGAAAACCACCATTTTGCAGCATGTTCGCAATAATACCGGTGATTCTACGTCTTGGATTGTAACAGGTGTACCAATTTTTAACGAAAATAGGATACTGGAGATGATAGTCACTAATTCGCACAATATAGAAGAATATGATCAATTAAAACGATATGCCGAAAAATCATCCGAATGTCACCCTCCCCAGGATGATGAAATTGTCTATTTTGGCGGCGAAATGTAAAAGTCTATTGAATTGGCGGGAAAAGCGGCCGAAACTGATTGCACTGTATTGATCACAGGAGAAACTGGAACAGGTAAAAGTATAATTGCCCGTTATATCCATGCGGCCAGCGTGCGTAAAAATAAAAGAATGATTGAGATGAACTGTAGTAGTATACCCGAGGCACTTTTTGAATCTGAATTATTTGGTTATGAATCGGGTGCTTTTACAGGCGCAAAGGTTGGGGGGAAGCCGGGATTTTTAGAATTAGCCAACGGAGGAACTTTACTGTTGGACGAGATAGGGGACTTGGCACTTCCTCTACAGGCAAAATTGCTGCAAGTGTTGCAGGATAAACGGATAACCCGCGTAGGCGGCCTTAAAGAGATTGAAATTGATGTACGATTTATTGCGGCAACTAATCGTCCGTTGATAAATCTCATAAATACTGGTTCGTTTCGTGCAGATTTATATTATCGATTGAATTTGTTTCCAATTCATATTGTCCCCTTAAGGGAACGCCTGGAAGATATACCTGTATTAATTGATTATTTTCTACAGATCTTCAATATTAAATATGGAAAACAAACGCACTTTTCTGATAAGCTTATCAAGGCTATGCATGAATGGCCTTGGCCCGGTAATGTACGCCAATTAGAATATTTTATTGAACGTATGGTAATTTTACATAATAACGAAATTGGATCTGATGACATTTTGCGTGAAGGTGAAGGAATAAGTAAAAATAAATGGCCTGAGGAAAGGAAGGACGCTGCCGTTTTAATTCGCAAAATTATGCCACTACAGGATGCCCTAAATGAAACCGAACGGCAGCTTTTCATGCTTGCAGCGGAAAAGGGACATGGTTCCTATGAAATCGCAAAACTACTTAATACAAGTCAGACTAATGCTTTTCGCAAAATAAAAAAATATTTGAACAGATAAAATAATTGCAGAAAAGTAATTAAAGAATTCAGATTGTGCATTTACATTCGCATAAAAGAAGGGTTTTATATTAAATAAGTCAATTTGAATTA
>CAZHBR010000003.1:1663-25908 GCA_964530755.1 uncultured Oscillospiraceae bacterium
GCATTTACATTCGCATAAAAGAAGGGTTTTATATTAAATAAGTCAATTTGAATTATTGGAATACTCTTAAATCAGACAATTCAGCCCCACCCGATAAGTTAAAAAAACTTATCGGGTGGGGCTGAATTTTTAATAAACAGCTAATTTTAAGCGTTCCTATCATGGCATACTTATTGCTAAATCATAATATTAAAGGATGCTGTCTGAATGAAACGAACTAAAATCTTGGGCGGTTATCGAAAATACGGTGCTGTAAAATTTAATCAATTGGAAAGGATAAAAGCTTATGTTTCAAGTAGATACAGTTTATAAAAACGGAACAATATATACAATGAATCCGAAACAACCTAGAGCGCAGGCTTTAGCTATTACCGGTAATCTCGTTGTCGGCGTTGGTAATAACGACGATATGGAGAGTGTTATTGGCCCTGATACGAAGGTTTACGATATTGGTGGGAAAACCATGATACCCGGGTTTAATGATAGCCACAATCATATGATTGTTTTAGGGTTCAAGTTAACAGGTGTACCAGTTACGCCGGAGCAATGTCCTGATATCGAGGCTATAAAACAGGCAGTTGCAAAAAGGGTGTCAAATCTTAAACCAGGGGAATGGGTTCGTGGTTTTGGTTTTGACGAAAGCCGTATGATGGACGGAAGAATGATTAATGCATACGATTTGGATGAGGTAGCGCCGAATAATCCTGTACAGTTATCCCGGACCTGCGGTCATATGTCAATTGTAAATAACTTAGCTATAAAACTGGCGAAAATTGACAATAATACACCGGATCCTAACGGAGGGAAAATCATAAGGGATGAACATGGTAAAGCTACCGGTCTCTTGCAGGATGCGGCACAACATCTCGTTTTGGACATTATGCCGCCGTTTACGAAAAAAGAAATTGTAAGTGCTTTGGATCATTCATGTAAAGCATATAATGCTTGCGGCATAACAAGCAGTACGGATAGCGGTGTCATACCTGCGATTGCAGAGGAAGTTGAAGGGTGGGCAGAGGCTAGTAACGAAAGCATTTTTACAGTACGTACGAGCAATTACATGTATCTGAATAGTGCTGATAAGCCGACAGGTTTTAATCGACTTATTGAAGCCGGACTGTTGAATGCGAGTTATGGCAATGCTGTTCATCGCTTTGCGGGAGCAAAATTTCTTCTTGATGGAAGCGTAGGAGGTGCTACAGCAGCTACTTATGAACCTTATTTAACACCTCCGAAGCAGACTGGTGTTTTGTATATGGAGCAAGAGGAATTAGATTCTCATGTAAGAAGATTACATGATGCGGGTGTTCAATTAAGCATTCATGCTATCGGAGAACGGGCTCTTGATCAAGCTTTGCTTGCATGTAAAAAAGCTATAAATGCGAATCCCCGTATGAATCATAGACACAGGATAGAACATGCTTCTTTAGCAACCAAGGATCATTTGCAATGTATAAAGGATTTGAATATATACGTTGGAATGCAGCCAGGGTTTTTTTATTTTCTAGGCGATAGCCATCTGAAAAATATTGGTTCAAAAAGAGTCGAAAAGGAATTTCCGATCAGGAGTGCCATGGATTTGGGGATAATTACCGCTTTGGGTACTGATTGCCCCGTAATAGATATTAATCCTAAGTATACGCTGTATTCCACTGTTTTTAGAAAAACAATCAGTGGCCAAAGCTGCGGGACAGCTGAAGGAATATCTATGGAAACGGCGATTTGGGCATATACCCAAGCTGGCGCATATCTTACTTTTGAAGAAAACATTAAAGGATCGCTTGCAGTTGGTAAACTGGCGGATTTTACAATTTTGTCAATGGATCCGATGAAAGTTGATATGGAGCACGCACAGGATATTTTGAACATGTCAGTCATAGCCACTGTTATGGACGGCAAATTAGTTTATGGCGGGTTTTAGTTGCTGCTTAGGTTCGTTTCAATGGTAACAGTGCTAGCATTTTCAAGAAAAACCAAATCTGTATGATAAAAAAGAAAGGAGAACGTTATGGGAGTAATAGGATGGAGTGTTATCTTTTTAATCGTTTGTATTGTAGGTTTTGTACTCCTTGGGATTTATTTTGTCAGAAGAATGGCAAATACATCCGATGAGTTCCTAATGGCCGGAAGACGGGCCCCGTTTTGGTTATTAGCTGCTGCCTATATGGGGGGATTAATTGGGGGCTCAAGTGTTTCCGGTTGGGCGGGATATGGCTATGCTGCCGGTATGAGTTCAGTTTGGTCGGCCATTTTGCCGGCAGCCGGCGGGACTTTCTTTATTTTAATTTTTGCACGCAGACTAAATACTTTCGGAAGAAAAACAGGGGCTTTAACAATAAGCGATTTTATCTGCGCAAGGTACGGGGAACAGCTGAGGCTGCCGTCTGCGATTATTGCCTTTTTTAGACCGGGTTTTATTAGCGGTATGCAGTATCTTGCAATTGCAGTAGTTTTAAACGTAGCATTTGGAATGCCATTAAAATGGGGTATAATCGCCTCCGCTGTTGCAATTTTAGGATATCTCATAACAGCCGGTCAAGTCTCGGCCCTTGTAACACAGTGGTTACAGGCAACCTTGCAATCCTTAGGGGTTGTAGTATTTGCATTAGTATGTTTTAAAATTGCCGGAGGTGCCAGCTTCACATTTGACCAATTTTACGCCATTCTGCCATCCAATTTTGTTGATGGATTGCAAGTATCTTTATCAAACTTTAGTGTATGGTTTCTTACCCTTGGTTTGTTTTATCTTGTTGATCCTTGGGTTTATATGTGGGCTTATATGGGTGAAACTCCTAGAATCAGTCAAAATGCACAGTTGGCATCATGTTGTGCACATTATTTTGGCATTTTAATCTTTGGGGCAGGTATGGCTGTTGCCGTTGCTGTTGCTAATAATATGCTTTTCCTTCCGGAGGGGATGTCTAACGATGCTATTTATTCATTTATAGCACTAAATAAGACTTCTGTCCCAATTGGGACTATACTTATTGTCGGTTTACTTATGACAATCATTTCTTGCGGTTCATCTTTTGCAATGAATGGAGCAACAATTATTAGTCATGATATATATAGCAAATGCATTAATAAAAATGCAACGGAAAAACAAAAGTTATTTGCTAGCAGAGTAGCTGTGATAATTACTTCCGCTTTCGGCGTTTGCGGTGCACTTTGGCTACCGAGTCTTATTCCGCTTTGGGTTCTTGCTCAGGCAATTGCTACTTCCGGATTACTGTGCCCTGTTCTTGGTGCTTGGTTTTGGAAAAGGGGAACTAAAGCGGGAGCACTTGCGTCATGCGTGCTAGGTGGCGCTGCTGCAATTGGCTGGGCAATGTACGCATGGAATACAACGGGAAGCCCGGGGGGGTTGGTAAATGGGTTGCATGCTGCACACGTTGGGCTTGTGGTTGAAGTTGTAGTATTTATTGTAATAAGCCTTGTTACTAAAGCCGATTATACGACTGCAGAGAATACTAGTTACAAGCAACTGGGTGATAATGTCAGACAAGCGGCTATTGATGCGGGAACGCCGGAGAAGCCGGGTATTTGGGGTATTCTCGGAGCTGAAAAGATATCAATTAGGCTCGTTTGGATCGGTGTGGGTCTTTTGTTCATAGGTCATTATGTTTTAGTATCTATATTTAAATATAAGAGTGTTGGGATCTTTACAATGTGGGTTGCTATTTTATCAAGTATAGCAATTCTGGTTATCTTCTTCATTATGGGTGGGGTAGATGCATTCAAGTTCAGTCGCGCCACGAAAAGGGGACGAGAAATAGCTTAAATATATTGTCTAACAATCCGCGGTGGTAAATTCAGCGGCGGATTGTTAGATATGGAACATCAACGGTATATTTAATATGTTAATATGAAAATTAATACAATTAGATTGGACTTTCAAGAAAGTAAGTAGAGGGCAACAAACTTGCATATGAAAACTGCCAGGGGATGGCAGTTTTTTCGTGCAGTCGGCTGGGAGATTTAATTCCATAAACACGAAGGATAAGAAATAACTTGCTTAATGTTTGTATTCCACAAACGGTAAATCTGTGCTAAAATTATTAGTATCGATGTCGGAATAAATATATCAATTTGAGGGGCGGGTCTTAATGGATACACAAAAACTGGGAGAAGCGTACGGCAAAATGAATCTGTGGCTTTCACAACCGGATTTACCTTCCAAGATCTATCGTGAGTTGAAAGCGCTTGAGGAACGGCTTGAGGCCGACTCTGGCGATAAAGAAGCGAGAGAGGAGATTTACGATCGGTTTTATCGGGATCTGGATTTTGGGACCGGAGGACTCAGAGGAATACTCGGTGCGGGCACAAACCGCATGAATATTTACACTGTCCGTAAGTTGACTCAGGGGTTGGCGGACTATCTGAGGGACAGATATGAAAACGGAGAAGAGGAAATTTCTGTTGCAATAGCCTATGATAGCAGAATTCAGTCTGAAAGCTTTGCTATGGAAGCGGGAAGGGTGCTTGCGGCAAACGATATCAAGGTACATATTTATCCGGAACTTATGCCTACTCCTGCCTTATCATTTGCCGTCCGACACCATAAATGCTGCGGGGGCATAATGATTACCGCAAGCCATAATCCGTCAAATTACAACGGTTATAAGGTGTACAACAAGGAGGGCTGCCAGGTGGTCCCCGAGGAAGCGGAGGAAATAACCTCCTTTATAGAGAAAGTGGACCCGTTTGAAGATATAAAGGGGGGTAGCATTGAAGAGAAATGCAACCTGAGCATTCATGAGCAAGAAGAGCTGAAAGAATGTCCCTTGCATTTCATTTCGCAGGAAACAGTTGATGCCTATATAGAGGCGGTAAAAAGCAGCCGTACGGGTGTGGATTGCAGAGGCATCGAAGTTGTATATACACCTTTAAATGGTGCCGGCAATAAAATGGTTCAAAGGATACTTGCCGAAATCGGAACGGGGAAGGTCCATGTAGTGCCAGAGCAGGAGCAACCTGATGGAAATTTCCCAACCTGCCCATACCCGAACCCCGAAAAGGAGGAAGCTTTAAGAAGAGGCCTGGCACTTTGCGCCTCGCTTAAAACGCCTGATTTATTACTGGCTACCGATCCTGATTGTGATCGTTTGGGAATTGCCGTACGCAAAGAGGATTGTGACGGGATAAACTACGAAAGGCTTACGGGGAATGAAGTCGGCGTTTTACTTTTAGATTTCCTTTGCAGAAAGAAGAAGCTGCAGGCACATCCCCTTGCTATGAGAACGATAGTATCTTCTAAAATGGCTGATGCAGTTGCAAAAGAGCATGGGGTTTTAATGGTCTGCCTTTTAACGGGGTTTAAGTTTATAGGAGAAAGGATCGGACAGTTGGAATCCGTTGGTGAAGAAAGCCGTTTCATTTTCGGCTTTGAGGAAAGCTATGGTTATCTCGCAGGGAGCTATGTGAGGGATAAGGATGCGGTGGCCGCGGCCATGCTTGTCACTGAAGCTGCCGCATATTACAAAAAAGAGGGTAAAACCTTGATAGATCGCATGGAGGAATTATACAAGAAGCATGGATATTTTATCGATGAATTGATGTATTTTGCTTTTGATGAGGTTGGGGGCATGGAACGCATGGCAGGGATAATGAGCAGACTCAGATCATCCCCTCCCATCGGAATCATCGGTAAAAAGGTTGTAGAAATATCTGATTACCTGCTTTCAAAAAGAAGAGCTCCAGAAGAGGCGGCAGGCGATGCGGCTTTTGAGATTAAACCGATCAGCCTTCCCAAATCCGACGTCCTGGAATATGTATTAGAAGACGGCAGCAGCGTAATAGTGAGGCCTTCAGGCACGGAGCCTAATTTGAAGGTGTATCTGTCAGCGAAAGGCGATACGAAGGAGACTGCCATGGAGATAATCAACAATATGAAAGACACTATAAAAGAATGGCTGCCCGTATGAACACCTTAATAGCCGTGGATAAAAGCTCCTCCTTTCGAATTTATCTTGCCGTAACGACAAAGATGGCAGAGAATGCAAGAAAGGTGCATGATACGTCCCCCTTGGCATCAGCAGCTTTAGGACGCGTCCTGACCAGCGCCGGACTTATGGGGATAATGCTTTTAAAGGATAAAAAGGATAAGTTAACAGTGCAGTTTAAAGGTGACGGCCCTGCAGGGGAGATACTTGCTACGGCAGGCTCAACGGGTAAGGTTAAAGGTTATATTTCGAATCCTATTGTGGATTTGCCTTTAAAACCGGATGGGAAGCTCGATGTCGGAACAGCCTTAGGCAAAGGTACAGTCACCGTCATTCGGGATAGCGGGCTTAAGGAACCTTATATGGGGCGAATAGATATGGTCAGCGGGGAGATAGCCGAGGATTTGACCGCCTATTTCTTTTTGTCTGAGCAACAGTCGACTTCGGTGGCGCTGGGTGTAAAAATTGGAAGAGATTGCAGCGTGATAGCGGCCGGCGGTATGATAATACAGATGCTGCCCGATAATGACCCTTTATCTGTAGGTGCGCTTGAACATCTTCTTGCAAATCTTCCTCCTCTTACGGATCTAATAGAAGAAGAATCGAAAAAGGAAACACCTTTGGCCATTCTGTCAGGTCTGGCGGACAGAATATTTCTGGAGCTGCCAAAAGAATATAGGCCCGAGATTCTTGAATATAAAAATATGGAGTGGGATTGCGATTGTTCTTTTGAAAGGTTGGAGCGTGTATTGCTTTCTCTGGGGGAAAAGGAGCTAAGAACCATTTTGGAGGAGGATGGTCAGGCGGAATTAGTCTGTCAGTTTTGCAGAGGCAAATACCATTTTGATAAGGAGCATCTTGCGATGCTTTTACGGGTGGCGGTTAAATCAAAGGAAATCATGGAAGGGAAAAGAAAATGCTCAAGGAATTCAAGGAATTCGCCCTAAAGGGTAATGTGATCGATCTGGCAGTGGGCATAATCATAGGGGGAGCTTTCGGCAAAATAGTTTCCTCGCTGGTTAACGACTTGATAATGCCTTTAATGGGCTATATTACGGCCGGAACGGATTTTACGAGTCTGAAGATAGTTCTGTCGAAGGCTGTTATAGAAGGGACCGAGGTTATAAAGCCGGAGGCTTCTATCATGTACGGCAACTTCCTGCAGACCCTGCTGGACTTTTTAATAATTGCATTTTCTATTTTCATCGCCATTCGCATGATCAATAAAGTAAGAAGGAAGCAATCGGATTCTTCCGAAGAACCCGTAACAGAGCCTCCGGCGCCGACAGAGGCGGAACTTCTTGTTGAGATCAGGGATATATTAAAGAACAGATAGCAGTGTGTGACAGAAAGTTGAGAAATATTGAATGATCAAATTGGGCATCTTATTCGGAGGAAGATCGGGTGAGCATGAAATTTCCCTCATGTCCGCCGCCTCGGTTATAAAGGCGGCAGCTAAGGATAAGTACAGGGTTGTTCCAATCGGGATAACAAAAAAAGGTGACTGGCTGATCTATGAGGGACCGGTAGAGAACATAGAGGATGGAAGCTGGCAGCAGATGGCGGAAGCGGCTCTTGCCGCGGATCCTGAAAAATATGAACTGGCGGTTATAGGAAACGGCAGAAGCTCCTTGAAGGGGCGCATAGATTTTGCATTGCCCATACTGCATGGACCCTACGGGGAGGACGGAACAATACAGGGGCTTTTTGAAATGCTCGATATCCCTTACGGGGGATGCGGTGTTACAGGTTCAGCCTTGGCTATGGATAAGATATTGGCAAAAACAGTTTTTGCTAAAGAAGGTCTGCCTCAGGGTCCTTATATCTTTGTCCTTTCAGAAGAAATCTTAGAGGATTATGAGGGGGCAGCGGCATCTATTGAACAGGCTTTTCCTTATCCGGTATTCGTTAAACCCGCTAACATGGGGTCAAGCGTAGGCATTTCCAAGGTCAAGGATAAAAAGGGTTTAAGATCGGCTCTCACAGAAGAATAATTGTGGAAAAATCTATTGATTGCAGAGAGTTAGAAGTTGCAATTCTGGGTAACTATTATGCAGAGGCCAGCGGAGTGGGTGAGATAATTCCCTCCGAGGAATTCTATAATTATCACGCTAAATATTTTGACGGCGGAAAATCCAGGCTGTGCATACCCGCCGACATAACTTCAAATGAGGAGCGCCAGATTAAAGACATAGCGTTAAAGGCTTACCGCCTTCTGGATTTGAGCGGTTTTGCCAGAGCAGATTTCTTCCTAGAAAAGGAAAGCGGGAAAATATACATCAACGAGATAAATACTATCCCCGGGTTTACAAGGTTCAGCATGTTTCCGATGCTTTGGGAGCATTCGGGGCTTTTATACCCGGAATTAATAGAAAGGATTGTAGCATTGGGATATGAAAGATATAATGCTAAAAATCGTGGGTAAGCAACTGTACGGGTTTTCAGATGAAGAAAACCAGCTGGAATTTGTAACTGAGGGTAAATTTTACGAAAAAGAGGACTCAGTCTATTTGCTTTACGATGAAAGCAAGGTTTCAGGCATGGAAGGCTGCACCACCAGACTTAAAATCACAGGAGACAAAGTGCAAATGCAGCGAAAAGGAGATCTGGTTCCCCTTGATACAGAGATTGAATTTGAAAAGGGGAAGCGATTTACCGGCTATTACAACACCGTTTTTGGAGCGGTGGAAATGGAGGTCCTTACAAACGATGTGGTAAATAAAATCGATAAAGCGGAGGGGAAAGGAACCCTGGACATCGATTACCACATAAGCCTTAGGGGTCTTTCAGAGGGAAGGAGCCGCCTTGCCATAGAGGTTTTGGACCAACAGCATTTGCAGGAGGGGCTTTCCAAGAATGAGTAGAAACATGGTGAGGAAGATAGCCAAGATCATAGCTTGGACCTTGGCAGTTGCTTTAGTGGTCACATCGTTTACCTTCATGTTCTCCTTTGGGGGAGAAGCTGTATACGGTGCTGTTTCAGACGGCACCATTAATAGTGGTTTGATGGAGGAAATCGCCAGCGAGATAGAGGAGCACTATAAGGATGAAGCAGATATAAAAAGGATTCTTGATGGAGCATATAAAGGGATGATTGAAGCTTTGGATGACCCCTACAGCGTTTATTATTCATCGTCTGAAGAAAGGGGCAGCTTCGAGGAATCCGTAAGCGGAGAATATTCGGGGGTGGGGCTTCACCTGGAGAGCTTTTTTGGCGCATGCCGGGTTGCAGCCCCTTTGCCGGGCTCACCCGCGAAAAAGGCGGGTATATCCGCAAAGGATATAATCGTGGATGTTGACGGAATCAACGTATCAAATGTGTCGCTTGATGCTGTTTCTTCTATGCTAAGAGGCAAAGAAGGAACAAAGGTAACTGTAACGGTATTAAGAGACAACGTAAGCATATCCTTTGATCTTGTAAGGGAAAAAATTAATACTGTATCGGTTCATTTTGAAATGCTTCCGCACGATATAGGTTATATAAGAATTGACAGCTTCGATGGGGATTCCCATATAGAATTTAAAAATGCAAAACTGCAGCTCATAGCAAAAGGGGCAAAAGGCTTTATAGTGGATGTGAGGGATAATCCCGGCGGTTACGTGGATGTGGCCTGCGCAATTGCAGAGCAGATGATGCCGAAAGGACCCATAGTACATTTTGAAAGAAGAGGTGCTGTAACCGGAACTGTAGAGGCCGATGGCAAAGGAGATCTGAATATTCCCCTGGTGTTGCTTGTTAATGGCGGCTCTGCCAGCGCATCGGAGATATTGGCTGCGGCCTGGCAGGACAGCGGTACGGCCGCGCTTGTTGGAACTGTTACCTACGGCAAGGGCGTGGCCCAGCAGATTATCCCTTTAAAAAATGGCGGTTCAATAAAGCTTTCCACCCTCTATTTTTTAACGCCCGATAAAAGATCCATTAACGGTAAAGGGTTAAACCCGGATTATCACATTGATTTCAAAATCGAAGACAGTGCAAAAGAACTGCTTGCACGCTATAAATCCTTTGCGCCCATGTCGGAGAAGGTAAAACCGTCTTTGGGCTCTGTGGGTCTGAACGTTTACGGGGCAAAGCAGCGCCTTTCGATGCTTGGCTATCCTGTGGCTGTAAACGGCAACATGGATGAGAGCACTGCAGCGGCTGTAAAGGCATTTCAAAAAACATGCGGGCTTTATCCTTACGGTGTGCTAGATTATTCAACCATGTATGCGTTAGATGAGGCGGTCTTGTCTTTTATAAGCGCCGACAGCCGGGATGTTCAGCTTGATAAAGCGGTAGAAGTATTGATGTTTCAAACTGAATAAAGGTTGTTTGTCTGATATTCCGGATCGCTTGTGGCATCTATGCCAAGATCTTTCAGTGTCTGGGCGTCCCTGTCGCTTAGAATGGCCGTGCAGTGGGCCTTGCATCCCACAAGAAGCAGAAGCTTTTCAACAGCGACTTGGGCGGAGGGGTTGGTCGTAGCCGATATTGTCAGTGCAGTCAATATTTCCTCGCAGTTAAGCGAGGATTTTTCATGATTAAGTATGTCCGTTTTTAGATGCTGTATCGTCTGGAGCACAGCAGGAGAGATGAGGTGGATTTCATCGGCTATTCCAGATAGAATTTTTATTGCGTTCAAAACTGCCGCGGCGGCTGCCACCATCCTCCTTGAACTTCTTCCGGTTATGATTGACCCGTCAGGAAGCTCTAAAGCCATGACGACTACATTTTCGTATTTCGGATTCGACGAACGTTTTATCTCCAGATAATCCCTTGCGGGCATAACCACCAAGCGGTCTTCTATCCGCAGATCCAGCTCATCCATCAGGATTTTGCTTTTAGCTACAGCATCCTCGTCGATTATGCCTTTTTTATAATCGCAAAGGGCGATCAGATATCTGCGAATGATTTCTTGGCAGGCCGCCTCTTTGCATATCTCATCGTTGATTATGCTGAATCCTGCCCTGTTTACCCCCATGTCCGTAGGCGAAAGATATTCTGAGGGCTTCCTGGTTATTTTCTCTATTATCCTTTTGACAACCGGAAATACTTCCATATCCCTGTTGTAGTTTATCGCTGTTTGCCCATGGGCCTCCAAATAAAAGAAATCGATCATATTTACATCTTTAAGATCTACTGTGGCAGCTTCATATGCCATGTTCACCGGGTGCTTAAGGGGCAGGTTCCAGATGGGAAAGGTCTCATATTTTGCATAGCGCACCTTGCGACCCAACAAGTTTTCATGGTATAGCTGTGAAAGACAGGTGGCTAATTTACCGCTGCCCGGCCCAGGGCCGTTTACGACTACAAGGGGCTTTGTTACCTCTACAAAGGGATTTCTTCCATAGCCCTCTTCACTTACTATAGTATCAACGTCCGTGGGATAACCTTTAGTGACGTAGTGCTTATATGTTTTAATTCCTCTCCGGTTGAGTTTATTGATGAAAATATTTACCGCGGGATGATCCTGGTATCTTGTTATTACGACGCTGTTTATCGGCAGTTCATATTTTCTGAATGTGTCTATCAGTCTGAGCACTTCCAGATCATATGTGATTCCGAAGTCGGCGCGGGTCTTCGTAGTTGTTATGTCTCCGGCATATATGCAGATGATAACCTCCGCTTCGTCTTTAAGTTTATTAAGTACTTTTATTTTTGCGTTTTCATCGAAGCCGGGGAGAATTCTCATTGCGTGCTTATCGTGGACGAGCTTTCCTCCGAACTCCAGGTAAAGACGTTCGCTTTCGTCGCAATTAATTCGCTCTAAAATGTATTTTGACTGCTCTTCTATATATTTTTCAGTATCAAACCCAATCATCACAAAATCGTATCCTTTCCAAAGATTCCGCATTATATCCGAACTATTGAATGGTCTGTTCAACATTCCCTATTTTAGCAGGTTTTTAAACCGCGAACAAGGCAAAGACTAAGAATTAACAGATTACATATTTTGTAAATAACTGTTGACAAAGCCCTGCCCGCTGTTAGAATGTAATTATATGGATTTATTGTATGTAAATAGGGAGGCAGGTATGTTAAATGTTAAAAAGATATCGGTGATCCTTTGCCTTATTGTTCTTTCATCGAGTGTTTCAGCGTCCGCACTGGCAAGGAATTTTTTAGATGTGGGAGTTAGCCATTGGGCACATCAGGAGATCGAAAAAATGTCCGGTCAGGGCATAATTTCAGGTTATCCGGATGGAAGCTTCAGGCCTGATCTGCAGGTGACCTGCGGGGAGTTCATAAAAATGGCGGTAGGTCTTTTGCCTAAAACCGTGGATCCTGAGCCCGGATCTCACTGGGCGATGCCATATTATAACGCCGGAATAGAAATGTCCTTATATAGCAGCTACGATATAAGTCCTAAAGCCCTTGACAGACCTATTAAAAGATCTCTTATGGCGTTGATAGGCGGAAGCATGTTGGAGGCGGGGAGTTTTCGCCTGTCTTCGACCGAATACAGCAAATGCCTTGACAGCATTAGGGATGTTAACAGCAAAACTCCTTATGAATCCTTCATCGTCAAATCATATGCAAAAGGCATACTGGCAGGATACCCTGACGGGACATTCCGCCCAAATGCGATGCTTAACAGGGCGGAGGCTGCACTCGTTATACATCGGCTCAAAGAAAACCTTTCTTTTTCGAATGATGCGGTAAATGAGAGGGATTCCTGCATCGCAATCGAGAAGGAAAGCGATATATTTCCTTCAGGGACCATCACATTAACGGTTATAGATTACGAAAAGGATAAGGATACAAAGCATAAAGAGATTAGGCAGTTGCTTCTTCAGCACAGTCCTCTTATCGGAGAGGAAATATACTCTGCTTTGCTGGACTTTGGAACAAAGCCCCTTGGATTGGGCAGGCAGGGTATGCGGAAGCAATGCTTCGGCGATGTTCCCGTATTGATGGAAAGGCTCGATACCACTCTTCGCATATTCATTTTACCTAAGGGATATGAAAACCCCTTTTGGGAGACAGGTCCCGATGAAATTAATGAAGAATTTTTCTAAATGAAAGGAAAGGCAATGAATAGGAATGTTAATATCTGTGTTTCGGTATTTATATTTGCGGTGCTTTTGTCAGTCTGTACTTGTGTTGCCTTTGGCGATCAGGCGGTTTACAAGACCTTCGATCAGATGAGCCGGGATGAGAAGCAAAGGGCCCTTTGCCATTTGATAGAGGAAGGCACCGTTTTATCCTTTATTCGTGCAGGCGGCGGCACCTATCAATTAAACGAAGGCCTATGGTATGAAAAGGGCATAATCGTCTACGGCGATACGGCCGCCATCAACGCTTTTGTCCAGACGACAGCTTCTTCGAACTTCAAGGATGGTAGGTACCGGTATTGGGGCTATGATATAAATGGAGGTTTGTATGGAAACGATGATTTTCCAAGAGACAGCGATTCAGGCATCCCCTCTTGGCAAAAGAACTGGCTTGCCATAGAGGAAATACGCCTAAACAGCACGGCGAGAGGATATGTAGGGCAATTTGCGATGAATTCCGGATTTTCCGAAAGCCTTAAATGGGATACGGCAAAGGCTTTTCTTGACAGCAATCCTCAATTCAGGCAGGGGGGCATGGATGAACAGTTTATTCTTGATCATTTCTATTTTAATGCTGTCATAAGCGAGGAGGGCTTAACAAACGGCCAGTTCATCGGCGTGCATATTTCACGCTTTGATAATCGCCTGTATTATCAGACCTTTTCCGTGTCGGTAGCGACGAGGCTATTTGTGGTCCCGCCGCCCGAGGAACCTTCAAATGACGGGGAGCAGCCGGTTATTCCCGAAGAGGATTTGCCTTGTGAAACAATGTGTTCTTTATCACTTCCTGCCTTCACGTATGAAGGGCATCCTGTCCTTGCTTTAGATGCTTCGCTTTTTACGTTCGACGGCGAGATTTGGTCGGCTTCGCGCACCTATGAAAATAATTTGGCCAGCAATCGCTTTTCTGCTGTATCCGGGGGCCGTGTATCTCGCATCTCTCCAATCAGAGCCGAAGCAGTTTTTAATGACTGCGGGAGCTATCAGGTGAGGCTTACCGTTTGTCCCAACGGCGGCGGAGAGCTTCATGACATCAAAGAGATATCAGTTTTGCCGACCCCTGCTATAACGCACAGTCTGACAGGTACAAGAAAACAAAACAGAAAGCAGGTTCTGAATGTGGATGTGGCTGCCCACCCGAATTATCCCATAGAAGAGGTACAAATAAAGCTCATGTGTCCTTCCACGGGAGAAACAGTTACCCTTTACAGGGAGCATAGTGAAAATGGGGATACGATTAAGACAAGACCTGTAGAATTTCTTTCGTCTGATGAATATTCCGAATCCTTGAGATTGGAGTTTCTTACTAAGAATTCGGAACCCAGGGATTACTGCTATTATGTATATGTTAAGGACAGCCGGGGCCACGAGGACAGCATCAGCGTGGATTTTTCGGTCGTTCCGGATCTGCCCCCCTTTCCAGCTATAAACATGGAATCCTTTTTTATCAGAGAAGAGGGCTCTGATAAGGCTAATATAATTGTCGAGGATGGAACTGTTACTGACGGCGATCAGATTAACAGAGGATGGTATTATCTGGCAGATGCAGAGGAAAGCGAAACGCCTTGCAGTTTTTCCGATTGGGAGGATTTATCCCAAATGGAAGGATACAAGGACCTTTCTTTCGGCACAGGGAAAAAAGTCCAATTCAACAGGGAAGGTGTGGGTCCTTTTCTGATAGGCCTTCGGGCAGAGGATGTTTGGACAGAGGGGACGCTGAAAGAATACATTACGGAGGGTGATTATCTTGCAGCAGAGGCCGTAGGCGGAGGCGATGTTATAAATATAGCTCCAAGGGTAAGCCTGTCTCCCGTAAGGAGGCAGCCGATGGATATCACCGTTTTAACCGGCGGCAGCACAGAATACGATCATGCGATTGAAAATCGGGGATTGCTGGAACAAAATCTTCTCGCCTTTGGAATTGACCCCAAAATCCGTATAGAAAAAATGAGCCCCGCTTCGTTGGAGCCGCAAGGCACCGCGGCAGAATTTTTAATGGAGGCGGATACCCCCTTCGGTTATGAGGGAGGCTGGACATTTTACGAGAATCGCAACTTCATAGTCGATGACGAAAAGCTCTATAAGATAGATGCTGCATGGGAGGGTGCAGGATCCGGCATTTATCCGGGTTCCCCTTACACCATATCCTGTTTTGAGGCAAGAACAGGAGGGCAGGTATTCAGCACTGCTTTTGACGACGATTTTTTTGCTGTGCCAGATAACGGTCCTTACCTTGCCCAGGATGAGCAGGGACGGTATTTGTTTTTCATTTCCGCAGGGCGAACCTTGATCATCTCAAAGGACAATGGTTCTATTCTCACAGCCTTGGATTTTGAAACCGGAAATAATATCACAGTTGGAAAGGAAAGCATCTACTGTATAAAAAATGACGGGATCTACAGGGTTAATATGCAAACGGGGGGGATTGATAAGATTTACAATGGCAAAAGCAGCGGAGTGATCAGAACGATAGAGGGCAGGGTACACTTTCTGGGAATCGGCGGTACAACCTTGTACAGGGGGATATTCGATCCGGATAAAGAGCTGGTCACGCTGGAACGCCTTTTAGATGAAAAAGCAAACAGCGGTCAATCCTCATTCAAGGCGCTGGGCATCGATACTACGGGTAAACTGATAGTTAACGTATTTACTCCGCAAGGAACATCATATATAAGTGAAACAAGGATTTACGGGCGGGATAATAAAATGATCCGTTCGGTATCTATGCAGGACTCCTCCTCCTATACCTATACTGTCACCCCCGTTTACAGCGCAAGCGGTATTTGCAGCTATGTAGCCTATACTTACGATTCAAGAAGCGGTTCCTATTATTATGGAAACGCCAGGCTTTTTGCTGTTGACAGCGACTGCTTTGCGACATTATCCGTAAGCGATAAGGAGGGATATCCTACGAACACCGATCAGGTGATATTTGCCAGGGAATTAGACGGGAAAGTCTATCTGGCTACAGGCGCCGAGTGGTGCTACATACTTTACACAGGCAGCTACAATAACGGTCCCGCCCACGGATTGCCTGAGAGGACAAAAGTTTTCGTATTTGATCCCTCTAATGACAGCGGTAGCATGGGAACCGTCGATCAGCTTGGAATGAACATCGTTACAAGGGAATACGGGTTGAGCTCAGATTCTTTATCGGCTATCCAGACCGGAAATAATCATATCGGATTGACCTATGGAAATGAAACAATAGTGACAACCTGGGCCCAGGATATTTACGATGTTTTGGAAAGATGTGTGAACAGATACCTTCACGATGAAAAGGGCCGGGGCGCCTTAATTATTTACGATGAGACAAACCCCCGGCACATTTACTCCGAAGATCTTTTGGGCTTCATCGGTGAAAGGGCTGAGAGTAAAAATTGCAGGCTCATCATGGCCGATCGTTTTTTAATAGAGGACAGTTTAGCTCTTGCAAATGAAATAACGGCTGCAGCTGAGGAAGGAGCGAATGTTTTGGGGATTTATGCAGAAACAGATGGGGGTTCAATAAGCAGGGCATTAGATCTTCTTGCCGATACCACATATTATTACGAGTATGAGGTTAAACGGGCGGACGGAGAAATTTCAGATTCATTCAGCTTTATTCCGAGCATAAACGGATCATCCGTAAAACCTTCAGGTTTTCAGGTCATATCTTCACATTTTGAAAGCTTTGACGGGGGGGATATAAATACGTTTTTCACGCTTGATTCTCCAAGGATACATGAGGGCGTGTATAAAGGCGGGAATGTCTGCAATCGCCAGGGGAGCAATTGGAGCAACCGTTATTTCTCGGACAGCAGCGTCATCACATTCGATATTCCAAGGGGGCACAAGGCTGTTTTGTCATTTGACTGGGAGACATATATGGACAGCCAGGCGCTTTGGACGGCAAGCTTCGCGGAGATCAACGGGGAAATGTGGCATGAATTTACCCCTGATTATAAAGGGGAAGGTTCATATTGCCATCCATTTCTGCTTTCGGAAGGTAAAAATGCGCTTAAATTCTATGCCAGGGCCTACGGAGGAAAAGAGACTGTTGCAAAGATGTGGATAGATAACCTGAGGCTCGATATCCTGGCGCCAGGCGCAGCGGAGGATCTGCCTTTGCCGGAGACTTTAAGCATTGAACCTCTGTCCTTGGGCTTTAATCTAATAAAGGGCAGCTTTCGCACACCTATGCCTTCGGGGGCATATAGGGAAATAAATGAAGCGGAAATAATTGAAGGATCCCTTGGCGCGGCTCCTTATACATCTGCATCCCGCTGGGACCCCGGAGATAAGGAAGCTAAATACGCAATCCCCTTAGATAAAACAGCGGTAATGACGCTCCTTTCGACATCCTCAAGGCCTGTTGTCTATAACGACAGGGGCTATAATGTTACATACAGCTGGGGCGGTTATTCGTGGTATTGTTGTCCGAGAAACGATTACCCTGAAAGCGCAAGAAACAACATCCCCTCCGATTATCGGATACCTTTGCCGGCCATGGCGGGGACCCAGACTTTTAAGATGAAATCGTCGGATTACAGGGGTGCGACGGGAAGCATAACCGGCATAGAATCGATTTTAGTTGGTACCTCCATGGATTCTATAAAGGACATGAGATTCTTTATTTCCGATCAGGGAATGGGGAAAAGGGCCTATCTTGAAACGGATATCTTCGGCAATCGAGGCGACGTTGGATTAGCGCTCCCCAGGGGGGAGAGCTTTTTGAAGAACCTAAATATTTATACATATCAAAACGGATCAAAAGTATATGCCGTAAAGGAAGCATTTTCCGACCCCGCCGCTATACTTAAATGGCAGGCGGTGGAGGCCGATGCAGCGATCATAAAGGGTACGGGGATTGAGGATTGTAATGGGGAGAGCCTAATCTACAAAAAAGGTGAAACGGTGGATTTCAACATATCATACTATGATTATGAAGGAGATCCTTCAAAAAAACAGTACTGGAAATATACGCACACTCCGGGAAACGACGGACCTCATCCGGAGGCTTCGGTCGTATTGGACGAGCAGGATAATCCGGTGTCAATTACGGATAATGTGCTGTCGGAGCCGATTAAAACATTCTATATAGACGGTAAATACACTGTGGAGCATTGGCAGGAGGACAACACGAAAAGACCCCCTACGCCTTACGGAAATCCCGATTACGATAAGTGTTCAAACGTAGAAATTATTACTTTTTATATAGAAGGAGGGGGCACGGGTCCCTGGATTGAATCCATCAGGACCGTTCCTTCTGCTGTGATCGAGGGAAGCGATTACGAAATAGAAGTCAGAGTCAATGATGCCGAAAAGGATGTGCTGGACCTTAAGGTCGAAGTTTATAAAGAACGCAGGCTTTTGTTCAGTTACAATAAACAGGGCATTGCTGCAGACAGCGGCGGCTTCTATGCGCCTGTTCTGATACCCTCTTCTTTTCCTGCCCTGCCTGGAAGCTATGAAATCATATGCACTGTTAAAGATGAAGACGGTACGGGAATGGGCTCAATGAGATTTGCTGTGCTGTCTGCCGGGAAAATTACCGGCTCAGTTTCCCACACTGATTTATGGGATGATAATCGGAAGAAATATAACCTCTTCTATTTCCTGGAGGAATATAATCAGGAATCTGATGCTTCATACATAAAGACGCCTGTTCCAAGAAAAAGAGGGGTAAATGTATTTTGGCCAGGGGAGCGTTTCCTATTGTGCGCCTGCGCAGCAGGGGATCCGGAATCGGTCACTGTTACCATAGCAGACCGCGGAGATTACAAGGCAGTTCTTGAAAAGACAGGGGAAAAGAATCAAAAAGGGGAATCGCTTTACAAAGGTGTGCTATGGGATCCCTCCATGCGTTACCTGTGGGGTGTTAAAGACCCGAAGGCTATAACATTTAATTTTGTCGCGAACTACGGTGCTTTTGAAAAATCTGACGATGTCTTTGTCATAATGGATGGAACTGATGAATACTGGCAGCTTCACCGCCTGTTTTAGGGCGCCGCGGAAATAAATTTTCAATTACAGGGCATGAATCGATTATGATTCGTGCTCTGTTCTTACATGCGATATTGTGTCTGGAAATTGCATATCACTAAAATTATTTTTTCTCCCATATGGTTTGTTCTTGGTCGATTAAGTGCTATAGTATACTAAAAAGACGCAATAATATTGGTGGGCTATGGAAAATCTAATCATATCGTTTAATGCTGTTTCGCCCATGTTTATCATCATGCTTTTAGGGGCGCTGATCAAATGGAGGAAGATGATAAGCCGCAAGACCGGGACACAGCTCAATAATTTGGCATTTAGGATTTTCATTCCTGTTTTATTGGTATACAGTATATACAGTACCGATTTAAGGGAAATATTGCAGGTTAAGCTGATCGTGTTTACCGTTTTATCTGTGACCTTGATGTGGCTTGTGTCTGCATTGCTGATTATGAAGATTGAAAAAACAAATACTGCAAGGGGTGCGATGATCCAGGGGATGTGTCGGAGCAACTACGTTCTTTTTGGATTGTCGCTTTTAATTAATTTATACGGGGTTGACAATATAGGCATACCCAGTCTGATTGCAGCCGTAGTCCTGTTGCTTTTTAACGTATTGTCTGTAATAACTCTTGAGGTTTTTCGTGACAGCAAGGTTGAAATAAAAGAAATAGCGTTGGAGGTTTTAAAAAATCCCCTGATTATTGCAGTGGCAGCAGGTATCATGATATCGCTGCTGCATATACGCCTTCCGCTGTTTATTGAAAACACCGTAGCAAGCTTATCTGGGATGGCTATGCCGATCGCGCTTGTGGCGATGGGGGCGTCGCTTAGTTTTGACAAGGCGTTTATTAATTTGAAAAACATTGTGACAGTTATCGTGGGAAAGCTGATCGTAATACCCCTTATTTTCGTTCCTGCTGCTATATTCCTCGGATTTCGCGGCATTGAACTGACATCGCTTATGGTTATGTTTGCCTCACCGACAGCCGTAACGACGTATACTATGGCTGATCAAATGGAAAGCGATGCGAATCTGGCATCATCCATAGTGATTTTGTCAACGGTTTTGTCCTGCTTTACTATGTTCTTTTGGATATTTTCTATAAAGCAGATCGGTATGATTTAATTCATTAACCGCTATCCGACTGTGTAGGATTTAAAAGGCCCCTTGGGTGCTTCATCGCAAGTATTTTCTTTTTTTGCTCATCTGATGTGTGCAGATAAATTTGAGTTGTCGATATGGAGCTGTGTCCCAGAAAATCCTGAATGTATTTAATGTCTACTCCGGATTCTAGCAGCAAGGTTGCAAATGTATGCCGAAAGACGTGGGGCGTAATATTCTTTTTTATGCCGGAAAGCCTTGTGTATTTTGCTATAATATTTCTGACACCCTGTGAACTCATGGGCTTTAAATGGCGCGTGATAAAAATATGGGATATGTCGCAGCCTGCAGCACTTCTCATCAGAATGTAATTGTCGAATGCTGCAATTGCCTCGGGAGTTGCTATAAACAGGGTTCTTTCTTTATTGCCCTTTCCGATGATCCGAAGCGATCGGTTTTCGTGTTCGTAATCTGAAAAAAGCAGATTGCATAGCTCCGACACCCTTATTCCTGTTGCAAACAGCAGTTCAATAATTGCCAGATCCCTGCACCAGAAAAATTCACCCGAAGTAACAGATATCTTATCCGTTTCCTTATTTCGCAGCGTTTTTAAAAGGATATTGGCGGATTTTGAAAAAGGATCGAGGTAGACCACCTGCAAAAAGGTGTTCATATCCTTTAATGTCATGCTCCGTGGTATCCTGCGTCCCTCTTTCATGTTGACCCGAAATTCTTCAAAAGGACTGTTTGATACGATTCCTGCATATTTTAAATATGTAAAAAATGAATTTAGCGATGCCATTTTACGTTTAACCGTTTTAGCTTTATGAATTTTAGCCATATGTCCAAGATATTCACTCAAAATATTCTTTGTAATTTGATCTGGGTAAGCAAGTGAAGGATGATGCCGTTTAAGATATGTTAGAAAAAAGGACATATCAAAGCGATAGCTTGTAACTGTATTTTCAGACAACCGCCGCTGATACATGCAGTATTCTAAAAAGGGATCAGCTAATTCCTTAATCTGTTTCATAAATACCACCTCCGGGCGCAATATACATATTATACCATAACAGGTCACATCTGTAAACAGCAGGACATTTTCAGTTAAAAAGGGTGTTATGAAGCCTGTGAATCTGAATATATAATAGAATACGGCCTTGCTGTTTAGGGTGAGGGCTGCAACCATCTTATTATATATTTCGATGATGAAAAGCGGAGGCTGAATTCCGCAATGATGAGCTGCCGATTTATACTCCTGCAATTAATTATTCAGATTTCTGACTTATAACGATAACCATACTGTAATACCCTTGTAATGGACAATTGGCGTGCTACTGCTATAATGGGCACATAGAGAAAACCCAGAGAAATACAGGTAAAAATACCCGCGAGATCATTATTACAGGATTATTACAATTCCTGCATATTATTGACTCTCAAGTCGAGAAAGGGGTATAATCCTATGAGATAGATTTTGCAGTGGGGTATCTGTCTGCATGTCTATACATAATGTCAAATTATCTTCAGAAGGGGAGGATAATTTGCAGAACCAACACGTATAATCTCCCCTTCGAAGAAGACAAAACCTTAAAGGAGGAATTCTAAATGAGAAAAGTACTATCATTCGTATTGGTACTGTCTCTCGTACTCGGAAGCTTCGGTATGGCTTTCGCAGCACCTCTGTCTGATATTGCAGGCGAGGAATGTGAAGATGCTGTTAACGTGCTTACCGATCTGGAAGTTGTGACCGGCTATCCCGATGGGGATTACAGACCGGATAACATCGTTACCAGAGCCGAGATGGCAGTCATTGTTGTAAGAGCCCTTGGCCTTGCTGACTATGCGGTAGGCACATCGAGCTTCAAGGACATGGCAGGACACTGGTCCAATGCTTATGTTGCTTATGCTACAGGCCTTGGGATCATTGACGGCTATCCCGACGGGACATTTAAGCCTGACAAGACAGTATCCTATGACGAAGCGGCAAAGATGCTTGTCGCGGCATTGGGTTACACCCCTGACAGCCTTGTAGGAACCTGGCCCGCA
This sequence comes from uncultured Oscillospiraceae bacterium, assembly GCA_964530755.1. Taxonomy (GTDB): domain Bacteria; phylum Bacillota; class Clostridia; order Peptostreptococcales; family Anaerovoracaceae; genus CAYRNC01. The sequence goes on from CAZHBR010000003.1 coordinate 23,774, forward strand.
AACTATGTGGTAAAGGCTAAGGCCCTCGGAATCCTTGATGGGATCAAAGCCGGTGTGGCGGGAGCCAATAGAGGCGACATCGCTATTATGGCTTTCCAGACGCTGGATACCAAAATCGGAAGCACCGATAAGGATGGCAAATGGACAGCAAATGATCCGGAAGACACAATGCTTGACAGGCTCGGAGCAGAGCTGTACAACGATGGTGATGCCTTTGTCGTAACAAATGACATTGCATTAGACGAATCCGTTATTAACCTGACTCCTTATCTTGGAGCATTCATTAAAGCCTATCAGAATTCCGATAAGGATATTATCGCAGTTAAGGAAGTTAAATCCGCATTCCTAACAGGTAGTGTAAAAGATAATGGTAAGTTTAAATCAGACGGTGTAGAGTATAATATTGCAGGTGCAGATTTCCATGATGGAACCACAGAAGGAGCCATTGAATTTGTAAACGGCGAAAACACAAGCACAGTTGCTGCAATTACCACCAGTAGTGGAATCGTTACACTTGCTGCGAATGTATCCGGAAAAACGATTAAGGATGTATATTCTGTCAGTAAATGGACGGTCTCTGAGTCTGATTTCTTCAGTGCAGATGATGCTGCCGATATCAAGGCCGATAAGAAATTATTCGGACTTAAATTTGTAAAAGATGACAATGATGATATCGACTTGAATTCCTTTGCATTGTTTGGAGCAGCCTCGCTTGCAGATATTGAAAAAGATAGCGTGGTTTATGTTTATAAGAACGGGGCTAGTGAAATCACCAGAATCGAAGTGGGAACCGAGGTTGTAACCGGGGAAAATACAAGAATTTCAGGTGATGACTTCACAATAAATGGTAAGGTATATGCATTTGCGGATAGTCAGAGTAGTAGCAGTAGCCATTATGTGCCAGCTAAGGCGGGTGACACGGTAAAGATTTCCCTTGACTATGCAGGCGATATTTATGAATGCGTCAAGGAAAAAGGTGGAGCCTCCAACTATGCAGTTGTTCTTGATGTGAAAGACGGCAGCGAGGGATTTGCAGGAAGTGACGCAAAGATCAACCTGTTCTTAGCAGATGGAACTGAAAAGGCTTTCTCCGTTGATGAAGAAGAAGTGGCTTCAGTTAACGATACAAGTAAAAAATGGACTACCGAAGCTGCTTTCGACATTGGTGTAATTATTAAATGTGGCGTGGATAAAAACGGGGTAATCGATGAGATTGTGACAATGAGTGCTATTACTGGAGATGATAAAATTTCTGCCAAAGGTCTTTATGAAACCCTTTATATTGCTAACGATGCGGTAATATTTACCGCCACAACTATACCTGCGATATCAAAGAAGGCCGATGACTATGGTACTACTTCGTTAAATAAAATCTTGGATACTAAAAATGTTGTATCACAGTATATTGTAAAAGACGGAAAAATAGTCGCAATGATTCTGTATGACGATGTTGTTTCGACTGATGGTGTGTATGGTGTAGCTATAGATAGAGCATTGAACAATTCTTCTGAAGGTTACGAGATTACAATGCTACTTGGTAAAAACGAAACAACTAAAGATGCAAAAACAGCTGCTCATAGCGAGGCTGCAACAACTAGTGCTCTGTATAAAGTGAACTTTACTACATCAGGTGATGTCATAAGCGGATTGGATGCCCAAGTCAGTGATATTACTGCAACGACGGTAGCTGGGTTAACAGTATCCTCTAATACAGTCAAAATTGCATCTATGTCTGGTATCACGACAGGCAGTAGTATAATAAAGAACGATACTATAAGCCTAGACAGTGATGTTGTAGTATATGTATGGAGTACAAATGACACCTGTTATAAGATTGGGTCCGTCAGAGATATTGCAAACGCTAAAAATTCAGTAGAATTCTTTGATGTCTTAGGTGATGATGATGGGGCCTATGATTTCGTATTGGTTGATAACCCAGATGCTTAAATAAATATAATGACGGTGTCAGACACCAAACGCAACGACCTTGCTAAAAAGCGAGTAATTGCAACGGTTTGAAGTTACGCTGTTGCGAAAGGTGCCAGTCACCAGACGCAACGAACTAACGGTGTCAGACACCAAACTAACGGTGTCAGACACCAAACGCAACGACCTTGCTAAAAAGCGAGTGATTG
>CAZHBR010000004.1:0-22314 GCA_964530755.1 uncultured Oscillospiraceae bacterium
TTACGGCTGATTCAATGATGTTTCTGTATCTATCCTCTAATAGATTCTTACCTATGCCACCGCCCGAGATTAAATAAAGCCGGGCTTTTTCTTCATCCAAACGAAAAGGTTTAAGGGGGCTAATCCATGTATCATAGCTTACGGGGGTCAGCTCAGGTTTTAGAAATTCCAGTGCTTTTACCCAAGATTGTTCAATGTTGTTCATGTTTTTATCATTCCTTTTTGAATTGATTGCTGCAAATAAACCTGATGTTATTCTATCATACAAAAAAAGTTATCCACAGGCAAGTACCAAAAAAGAAATAGTAATTGAATTAATTCATCCTCTTTATTCACACCTTGTGGATAAAGTCATCCACATTATTAAATAGCTTATTTCTAACGGGGAACAATATGGAAGAGCATATTAATATTTCTTGAAATTCCAGTATGTTTGCGATATAATTACATGTCGTGAATAAAGGGTAAAAAATCAATTAACAGCCCTATAAATAGATCAGGAGGAATATATATGGCGGCGGCGGATGTAAAACAGCAGCAATATAATGCCGAACAAATACAGGTTTTAGAGGGACTTGAACCTGTCAGAAAACGTCCGGGCATGTATATCGGTACAACGGGGCCCAAGGGTCTGCATCATCTTGTGTACGAGGTGGTAGATAACAGCATTGACGAGGCTTTGGCGGGCTTTTGCAAAAGCATCAATGTAACAATACAGGAAGACGATTCAATTCTGATAGAAGATGATGGCAGGGGGATGCCGGTGGATCTGCATCCCAAGCTTAAAATTCCCGCTGTGGAGGTTATCCACACGGTGCTTCATGCCGGTGGAAAGTTCGGCGGCGGCGGATATAAGGTATCAGGCGGCCTCCATGGAATAGGAGCCTCTGCAGTCAATGCGCTTTCTGAAATAATGACTGTGGAGATAAAGAGGGAAGGCAAGGTATATCGTCAGACTTATTCCAGGGGGAAAACCGTTACACCTTTGGAGGTTGTAGGCGAATGCGGCAGGAAGACCGGATCTAAAACTATGTTTAAACCGGATGCCGATATATTTGAGGATTTGAATTTCAATTACGAAACCTTGGAGTACAGGCTTCGAGAGATGGCTTTTTTGAATAAGGGAGTTAAAATTACCCTTAAAGACGAAAGAGAGGATCGGAAAAAGAAGGAGGTATTCCATTACGAGGGCGGAATTAAAGAATATGTAAAGTATATGAATAAAAATAAGGGTGTGATACATCAGGATGTCATATATTTTATTCTGAAAAAAAAGGACATGGAAGTCGAAATCGCCATGCAATATACGGATCGATATAATGAACTGATCCTTTCATACGCAAACAACATAAATACTACAGAGGGCGGAACCCATATGGTTGGATTTAGATCGGCTCTCACGCGGGTTTTTAATGAATATGCAAGGAGAAATAAGTTCATTAAAGAGAATGAAGAAAGCTTGACAGGTGAAGATGTCAGAGAAGGGCTTACGGCTATCGTATCGGTCAAGCTGACGGAGCCCTAGTTTGAGGGTCAGACAAAGGCAAAGCTTGGAAACAGCGTAATGAGGGGCTTTGTCGAGACGACGACGAATGAGCATTTGATGGCATTTCTTGAGGAAAATCCACAACAAAGCAGGCTCATTTTAGACAAATGCCTTCGGGCTGCGAGGGCCAGGGAGGCTGCAAGGAAGGCAAGAGAGCTAACAAGGAGAAAAGGCGTACTGGATAATATAGCCCTTCCTGGTAAGTTGGCCGATTGCTCTGAAAAGGATGCGACAATATCGGAAATATTCCTTGTAGAGGGGGATTCTGCCGGAGGTTCTGCCAAAATGGGAAGAGACCGGGCAAGGCAGGCTATTTTGCCCTTAAGGGGGAAAATATTGAACGTCGAAAAAGCCAGATTGGACAGAATTCTCAGTTCTGAGGAGATAAAGAACATGATTACAGCCTTCGGCTGCAATATAGGGGAGGATTTCAACGTCGATAAGCTTCGCTACCACAAGATCATCATAATGACCGACGCAGATGTTGACGGTGCCCATATCCGAACTCTTTTGCTCACATTTTTCTATAGATATATGAAGCCTCTTGTAGAGGGAGGTTACGTTTATGTTGCTCAGCCCCCTCTCTACCGGACAGTAAAAGGCAGGGAAGTTTATTACACATACACTGAGCGGGAGCAGGAAAAATTGTTAAATGAAATAGGCCGGCAGGGCATAAAACCGCCGCAGCGCTATAAGGGTCTAGGTGAAATGGACGCGGAACAGCTTTGGGAAACCACGATGGATTTTAAAAAACGCTCACTCATTCAAGTGACGGTGGATGATATGGCGGCGGCAGATGATATTTTCACAATTTTAATGGGGGATAAGGTGCCCCCCCGAAGAAAATTCATAGAAGAAAATGCAAAATACGTTAAAAATCTGGACATATAGGTTAAGGAGACGACAGTATGGCCAACAGTTTTATCGAAGATAAAAAACTTATGCAAGTTGAAATATATGATGAGATGAAGACCTCATACATCGATTATGCCATGAGCGTTATCGTTGGGAGAGCTTTGCCCGATGTGAGGGATGGATTAAAACCGGTGCATCGGCGCATTCTTTACGGTATGTCAGGCCTGAATCTCACCCCCGACAAGCCTCATAAGAAATCCGCACGTATCGTCGGAGAGGTTTTAGGTAAATATCATCCTCACGGCGACAGCTCTGTATATGATGCAATGGTAAGGATGGCCCAGGATTTTTCCATCCGCTATATGCTGGTTGACGGACATGGAAACTTCGGATCTGTAGACGGTGACGGGGCAGCTGCCATGCGGTATACGGAAGCAAGGATGACGCCCTTTGCGATGGAAATGCTAAGGGACATCGATAAGGATACTGTTTCCTTTATTCCTAATTTTGACGGGGAGGAAAAGGAACCGGAGGTTCTGCCATCCCGCTTTCCGAACCTTTTGGTTAACGGAAGCAACGGAATAGCCGTAGGCATGGCTACCTCGATACCCCCGCATAACTTAGGAGAAATAATTGACGCCACTATATTATTGATAGATAAAGAAGATGCGGACATCAATGATATATTAAAGATAGTAAAAGGTCCTGATTTCCCGACCGGCGCCATTATAATGGGTAAAAGCAGCGCCAGGCAGGCCTACAGAAGCGGGCAGGGCAGGGTCAGGGTCAGATCTAAAACGGAATTCGAGGAAACAGATAAGGGAAGGCAGCAGATAGTAGTCACCGAAATACCTTATCAGGTAAATAAGGCAAGAATCATAGAGAAGATCGCCGACCTCATCAAGGATAAAAAATTGGACGGCATCGCGGATATAAGGGATGAGTCCAACCGCAGCGGAATGAGAGTGGTAATAGAGCTTACCAGGAATGCAAATCCCCAGATCGTGCTGAACAGGCTTTTTAAACATACCCAGCTTCAAGAGACCTTCAGCATGATATTTATCGCGCTAGTTGAGGGACAGCCGCGGCTCCTCAATTTGCAGGAGATGCTGAGCTATTATCTGCTTCATCAAAAAGACGTCGTTACTAAGAGAACGCAGTTTGATCTAGGAAAGGCGGAGGCCAGGGCCCACATACTTGAGGGTCTTCGCATCGCTTTGGATAATATAGATGCCGTTATAAAGCTGATCAGGGAAAGCTACAACGATGCTAAGCCCAGGCTGATGGAGGCTTTTGGACTTTCGGATATACAGGCTCAGGCTATATTGGATATGAGGCTTGCCAGGCTTCAGGGGCTTGAAAGAGAAAAAATAGAATCGGAATACGAAGAGCTCATGAAGCAGATTGCCTGGTATAATCGGATCCTTTCTGATGAAAAACTGCTCATGTCCATAATCAAGGAAGAGCTTTTGGAAATAAAGAAAAAATACGGGGACAAAAGGCGGACGAAAATAACTGTAGACATGGATGATATAGATGAGGAGGATTTGATTCAGGAAGAGCAGGTAGCGGTGACCCTTACTCATTTGGGATACATTAAAAGGGTATCGGCGGATACCTACAAGACCCAAAGAAGAGGCGGAAGGGGAATTACCGGACTTACAACGAGAGAGAATGATTTTGTAAAAAACCTCTTAATCACTTCCACCCATGACTATTTGATGTTCTTTACAAACACGGGAAAGGCCCACAGGATAAAGGCCTATGAAATACCCGAGGCTCAAAGAACGGCTAGAGGGACACCTGCGATCAACTTTTTAAATCTCATGCAAAGAGAAAGAATTACCGCAATAATTCCGATTGAGGATTTTTCTGCGGAGAGATATTTGATCGCGGTTACAAAGAACGGTACGATCAAAAAGACAGCTCTTTCCCAGTTTGATACAAATAGAAAAACAGGCCTCATTGCTATTAACCTAAGGGATGGGGACGAGATGATCGGCATACAGGAGACCACAGGAAGCAGCAATGTTATTATCATAACCAAGCAGGGAAAATGCATCTGTTTCAGCGAAGAAGACGTAAGACCCATGGGAAGGCTTGCAATGGGCGTTAGGGCTATCACCTTGGATAAAAACGATGAAGTGGTAGCCATGGAATTAGCGGAAAAGGATGAAGAGCTTCTTGTCGTTACCCAGGCAGGATACGGTAAAAGGACACCGGTGAGCGAGTATCGGGTTCAGGCAAGGGGCGGAAAAGGTCTTCTGACCTATAACAAGAGAAGGTTCAGCAAGACAGGTGAGCTCATAGGTGCTATGGTTGTAAATGACGATGACGAGATCCTCCTTGTGAATTCCGACGGTATAATTATCAGGATAAGGGCCGATGAAGTGTCGAAGCTCAGCAGAGCCACACAAGGGGTCAAGATCATGAAGGTAGCCGATGATGCCAATATAATAGCGATGGCAAAGGTGATAAGAGAGGAAGAAATTGAAGATGCCGATTCGGGAAACAACAGCGGGGACGAGCAGGTTAAATTGGATCTGTAGCAATCGAAACGCCTGGTCGGTTTAGAGCATATATTCGTGGGTATAGTTTTAAGGAGGACATAAGTATGACATTGCTGATAAGGAGAAGCTATAATTCTGAGTCAGGGCGATGGAACATCTATCCCGAAGGGGAAGCCGATATAGCTACGGCAAATGTTTTTCGAAAAGCCCTGGACGAATCGTATCAGGAGAAAAAGGGCGATATAGTTCTGGATATGGGGGAGCTGCGCTACCTCGACAGTACAGGCTTAGGCGTCATAATCGGCGTTTACAACAGGATGAAAGAAAACGGTGATCGCATTACTTTGGCCAATCCTCCTGATAACATTAAGAAACTGCTTCGAATTACCGATCTTTGTAAGCTGCTTTGCCCCGAAATCTGTGAAAATTAAGGAGAAAACTAATGGCTGACATTTTAAAGTTTTCAGTGCCGGGGAAACCTGAATATGTAGGGACAGTGCGCATGGCCGTCTCCTGCCTGGCCAACAGCATCGGTTTTGATATTGAGGCGATCGAAGATATCAAGGTTGCTGTTTCCGAGGCATGCACTAATGCGGTATGCCATGGGACCAGGCGATCGGATTCCTACGAGGTTACCTGTGAACTTTGCGATGATCGTTTCGTCATTTCGGTGATCGATCGGGCGGGAGGCTACGATCCCTCATCCTACAGCGAACCTTGTCTGCAAAGGCCGAAGGAAGGCGGTCTAGGGATATATATCATAAAGGCGCTGATGGACGAAGTAGATGTTTTCACGGAAATCGGTATCGGAACTCGTATCAAGATGGTTAAATATACGAGATAATACTAACAGAAAGGTGCTTACTTATGGCCTCTTTTGCAGAAAGTGCCGATAAGAAACTTTTTGAAGAATACAGCCGTACCGGTGATATAGCAATACGAAATCAAATTGTTGAAAATCATTTGTATATGGTTGATATCCTCATAAGAAAGTATATGAATAAAGGCGTGGATTACGATGATCTGTATCAGGTGGGATCCATGGCTTTAGTTTTTGCTGCGGAGAGATTTGATCCGAAAAAGGGTTTTGAATTCACAAGCTTCGCCACGCCGACTATCATCGGGGAGATAAAAAGATATTTCAGGGACAAGGGCTGGGCTGTTAAAGTTCCAAGAAAGTGGAAGGAGATAGCATCAAAGCTGCCTGAGGCAAAGGAGACCCTTCATCATCAGCTTGGCAGACCGGCCAAAGTAAAGGAAATCGCTGACTTTTTAGGGCATACCGAGGAGGATATACTTGAAGCTATGGAAAGCGGCCAGGCCTACGGCACCTATTCGCTGCAGCAGACGTTTGAAGAAAACGGCAGCGAAGGCGATGCCCCGATGTTTGAGCGTTATGCCTCCCTGGAAGAGAAGGGCTACAGCAGTTTTGAAAATGCGGAATTGATTAAATCGGTTTTAAATAAATTGAACGATCAAGAGAAGAAGGTTTTCAATATGCGTTTTTTGGAATCCAGAACTCAACAGGAAATTGCAGACAGCATGGGCGTTTCTCAGATGACAATATCACGAATGGAAAAAAAGCTTAAGGATAAGTTTCGGGAGGAATACTACAGATGAAGATATACATAAAGCGGAGGTCGGTATGAAAAGGGTTTTTTCCGGCGTGCAGCCGACAGGAAACATTCACATAGGGAACTATCTTGGCGCTTTGACGCAGTTTGTCGAGCTCCAAAATCACAACGAGTGTATCTATTGTATCGTAGATCTTCATTCTATTACGCTTCCCCAAGATCCGAAGGGGCTTAAAAAAAATATTCTAGATGTAGCGGCTTTATACATTTCAGTGGGTTTAGACCCTGAAAAATCAATAATTTTCGTTCAATCCGATGTCCCAAGCCATGCAGAGCTGGCTTGGGTTTTAATGTGTAATTCATATACGGGGGAACTGTCGAGGATGACTCAATTCAAACAAAAAAGCAGGGAAGAGGAATCGGCTCCAGCCGGGCTTTTCACTTATCCTGTCTTGATGGCCGCCGACATTCTTCTTTATGACACCGATATCGTTCCCGTGGGAAACGATCAAAAGCAGCACATTGAGCTTACAAGGGATATCGCACAAAGAGTGAATAACACCTACGGTGAAACATTTGTCGTTCCGGAAGGACGCTTTCTTAAGGAAGGCGCAAGGATAATGTCGCTTGATAGTCCGGATTCAAAAATGAGCAAGAGTTCCACAAGCGCTAACAGCCGAATATCGTTGTTGGACAGCCCAGATAAAATAAAAAAATCCATAATGAGAGCTACGACAGATTCAGAGGGAAGCATCAGGTTTGAGCAGGAGGAAAAACCCGGAGTAAGCAATTTGCTGACGATTTACAGCGCCTTTTCAGGTATATCCATACCCGATTTGGAAAATCGGTACAGCGGATCGGGATACGGGACTTTTAAAAAGGACTTAGTCGATGTGGTCTGCGAAGGCCTGGCTCCTATACAGAACAAGTTTCACGAAATCAGATCATCGGATGAATTAACAAAAGTATTAAAAGACGGGGCGATGAAAGCCGCTTCGATAGGGGACAAGACTATGAAGCGGGTTAAAAAACAATTTGGATTGGGACTCTAAGAAAGGAATTCGCTATGGTAGAAATAAAAAAGACAGATTATCAAAGGCTGATGGAAATAGCTCGTGAACTACGAATCGATATCATTAGATCAGTACATCAGGCCGGGTCAGGCCATCCCGGAGGATCTCTTTCTGCAGCCGATATGATGTCAGTGCTGTTTTTTCATGAAATGAACATCGACCCGCTAAATCCCGATAAAAAAGACAAAGACAGGTTCGTGCTTTCAAAAGGCCACGGGGCTCCCGTTCTTTATGCGGCTTTGGCCCGAAAGGGCTTTTTCCCGGCGGGGGACCTTTTAAGTCTGCGAAAATTCGGCAGCAGACTTCAGGGTCATCCTGATATGAGAAAGCTTCCCGGCGTTGAAATGTCAACCGGATCATTGGGTCAAGGCATGTCGGCCGCAGTAGGTATGGCTATAGCCGGGAAAATTGATGGTTCCAAAGGCAGGGTTTACGTTATGCTGGGAGACGGCGAGCTTCAGGAGGGCTTGGTGTGGGAGGCTTTTATGGCTGCCGCCCATTATAAATTGGACAATTTAGTCGCCTTGATAGATTGGAACGGAATCCAGATAGACGGAAGAAACGACGATATAATGCGCGTCTCACCGATAGATGAAAAGCTAACAAGCTTCGGCTGGGAGGCTTTGATTATAGACGGTCACGATGTGAAATCCATCACGGAGGCTTTAGATGCGGCAAGAGGCTGCGCTGGTAAGCCTTTCGCCGTCATAGCGAGGACCATAAAGGGAAAAGGCGTGACATTTATGGAGGACAAGGCGGCCTGGCATGGAAAGGCTCCCAAGGATGAGGAGGCTTTGCTGGCATTGAAAGAATTGGGGGACGGATTAAGTGGCTGAAAAAATTGCGACAAGACGGGCGTATGGCGAAGCATTGCTGGCTTTGGGAGCCCGGGATGAAAATATAGTGGTGCTCGATGCGGATCTTTCAGGATCGACGATGACGAAATTTTTTGCAAATGAGTATCCTGACAGGTTTTTCAACATGGGTATAGCTGAACAAAATATGTATGGGGTCGCTGCAGGACTTGCGGCTTCAAACAAAACTGTGTTTGCAAGCACCTTTGCGATATTTGCCGCAGGGCGCGCGTTTGAAGTGATAAGAAACAGCATAGGCTATGCTCATCTGAATGTAAAAATATGTGCTACACATGCCGGTCTTACAGTAGGTGAGGATGGCGGAAGTCATCAGTGCCTTGAGGATATGGCTTTGATGAGAACCATCCCGGGCATGCTCGTAATAAACCCCTGCGATGCTGTCTCGGCCAAAGGTCTCATTAATGCGGCAGCCGGGATAAACGGCCCTGTATATGTCAGGTTGGGAAGGGCTCCGGTGCCTGTGCTTTATAACGATGACGATATCTTTGAAATAGGCAGATCCCGGGTCCTAAAAGAAGGCGGGGATTGTACGGTTGCAGCTACAGGGATTATGGTTCATGAGGCTCTGCAGGCGGCGGATGATTTAAAAGATCAAGGAATAAATGTACGGGTTTTGGATATGCATACCATTAAGCCGATCGATGAGTCGGCGGTCATAAAGGCGGCGAAGGAAACAGGGGGCATCGTGACGGCGGAAGAGCATACGGTTATAGGTGGGCTCGGCAGCGCCGTAGCGGAAAGTATAGTGCAGCATCATCCCGTTCCCGTCGAATTTGTGGGCGTTCAGGATGCTTTTGGGCAATCCGGGAAACCGGAAGAGCTTCTTAAAGCCTACGGCATGAAAGCGGAGAATATAGCGGAGGCTGTAAAAAGAATATTAAAAAAGCGCGGGTAAAACATATGTTTCAAATAGGATTCGATATGGGGGGATCTAAAATCGCAGCCGGAGTTGTAGATGACAATCTCAACATAATGGCGAAAAAGAAGATACCTTTTCCCACAGGAGAATCATATGAAAAAGTTCTCATCTTGATGAAGAAGATGGTCGTTGACCTTTGCTCCATCGTCGATTTACGATTAGATGATATAGAATCCATAGGTCTGTCCATACCGGGAGAGATAAGCAAAAACGGCCGAACTATTGTCAACGCCTACAACCTGCAATTTCATGATGTCCCTATGAGGGATGCGATGGAGAACATTTTTACAGGCAAAAGGATTTTTTTAGCAAACGATGCTGATGCTGCGACACTGGCTGAGCTTCATAAGGGCGTGCTGTATGGATGTCAAACTGCAATGCTTCTGACTCTGGGCACAGGTGTGGGAGGGGGTATCGTTTTGGAAGGGAAGCTGTTTGAAGGCGGCCTTTTTCACGGCGTTGAACCCGGTCACATGGTGCTCATGCACGGGGGCCCCTTGTGCAGCTGCGGAAATCGGGGCTGCGTGGAAGCCCTTTGTTCAGCAACCTGGATAATCAGGGAGGGCAGAAAAGCTGTCATCGAATACCCCCTTTGCATGATATGTACAAGGGCGGGCGGTGATTTAAGCGAGGTCGATGCAAAACTCGTCTTTGACTGTGCCAGGGAGGGTGACGCGGTTGCAATGGATATTTTCTCTCGCTATGTGGATCAATTAAGCTCTGCAATAGCTTCCTTTACAGCCCTTTTAGATCCTGAGGTGATCGCCTTAGGTGGGGGTGTGAGTCTCGCTGGGGAATTTCTTTTAAATCCGGTTAGAAATTCGGTGATGCAGAAATCTTTTTTTAAATATCCCTATGAAATCGTGCAGGCCCAGCTTGGAAACGATGCAGGTATTGTCGGCGCAGCCTCTCTTATATGGCGCTCAGTGCCTCCTCATCGGCTATAACCGTCAAATCGGGATGAAGCTTCAATATTGACCCCGGTATTTTCGGTGTTATGGGCCCGTTTAATACCTTTTCCAGAATTTTTGCTTTCCCCTTCCCGTTGACACACAGCATGATTTTCCTTGCACTCATAATGCATCCTATTCCCACGGTAATAGCCCTTACGGGAACCTCATTTTCATCTTCGAAGAACCGGGAATTTGCTTTAATGGTGCTTTCATCCAAATAAACGCAGTGGGTTTCCAGCGTAAAGGATTCGCCGGGTTCATTAAACCCTATATGTCCGTTGTGTCCAAGGCCGAGAATTTGCAAATCGATGCCTCCAATGCTGTTTATCATCTGGTCATAGCGTCTGCATTCTTCCAGGTGATCCTTTGTCATCCCGTTTGGGATAAATGTTTTTTCCAAGGGTATGTTGACGTGGTTAAATAAATTTTCATTCATGTAATATCTATAGCTTTGACCGTTTTTTTCTGCAAGACCAAGATATTCGTCCAGGTTTACTGTGGTAATTTCGGAAAAATCGATGTCTCCTTTTAAATATGTATGTACCAGTTCTTTATAAAGGCCGAGCATTGTGGATCCGGTCGCAAGGCCGAGAATGCTGTTTTTATTCTGTTTTATCTGTGCGATGATGTGGCGGGCAGCCTCGCTGCTCATCTCATTGTAATCCTTCGTTCTGATCAGCTTCATTTCTTGTCACCTTCCTGTCAGTTAATATCTAAGGATAAAGACCAAGTTCCTGCATTCTTCGGATAGCCTTTGCGATCTTTGGGATATCCTCTTTATATGTAATTCCATACCACTTGTCTTTTGTGTGAAGCACTTTTACGGAAGCCTTGCCTTCCGCAAGTAGGTCATTTACTATTCTTGGCAGCAGGTATTCCTCCTTCATTGGATTTTTTGTAAAGGCATCTTTTAAAAACGTCGGAAATCGTCTTTTCAGCTCCTTTTGAAAATTCAAAGGGAAGCCCCAAAAATTCATTGAAACGAGGCTTCCTTTCTCAATCGGCACCCATGTAAGGCCTTCATCCTCTGTATATTCTATGATATCCTCGTGCTTTTCGATCCAAAGGCGTTCTAAAACGCTTTCAAGGTAACCGTTTTTTGTTTTACAGATACCCCGTGACACATGGCCGTGTTCTGTCACGGTATTTTCCAATCGGTATCCGATCATTGAAATATGAAGCCTATCGCCGTTTTGCTCTGTGAGTAGGTGGTTGTACATGGCGGTAAAGGCATATTTCCCGTAATAATCATCTGCGTTAATTACCGCAAAGGGGCCATCTGTCTCGCCTGAGGCCGCCATGACGGCATGACCTGTTCCCCAGGGCCTGGTTCGTCCTTTTGGAACGGCATAGCCATAAGGAAGCTGATCGATGCGTTGACAGGCGTATTTTACTGAAATGCGTTTTTCAAATTTATCGCCTATCAGCCGTCTGAATTCGTTTTTTGTTTCATCTTTTATGACGAATATTACTTTTCTGAATCCGGCCGCGATTGCATCGTGAAGAGAGAATTCTATAATAGGTTCCCCGTTTCTGCCTACCGGAGCAAGCTGCTTTAGCCCTCCGAACCGGCTGCCGATGCCGGCGGCCATAATCACTAATGAAGGTTGTTTCATAATATGCCTTTCTTTATAATTGCATTTGATCTATCTTTACTTTTTAATATTATATTAATGACGACCTGTATGCAACATCGTTTAACAGATGAAAAAAGCATCTCCGTAGACTGAAAAGGGGGGCCGTGATATAATCGTTTTGATGAAACTGCTTTGGAGGGAAATCATGTCGGTTATAAGGAATATTCCGTTTATACTTTGGTTTTACAGATTTCTTTTTACTATAAGGAACAATAAAAGAGCAATTAAAAAATACAGGGACCTTGGGGACTATGAAAAAGAAAGGAAGGAGATACGCAAGGCTGAGGATATATGGGGAAAGGCTCTGATTGAAAAGGCCGGTATTGCCCTTAGCGTAAAGGGCATTGAAAACGTTCCAAAAGGGCCTGTGGTTTTTGTTTCAAACCACCAAAGCTATTTCGATATTCCCGTTTTTTTCGCTGCTGTTAAGGGTAAGCAGGTAGGTTTTGTAGCCAAGGATAATCTCGCAAAGGTTCCTTTATTCGGATCGTGGATAGCCGATGTGAGAAGCGTATTTATAAAGAGGGATGATGCACGAGCCTCTTTGCAGGCCATATCGGAGGGGATAGACCTTCTAAAACAGGGTTTTTCGCTGACGATATTTCCCGAGGGAAGCAGAAGCAGAGAAGGCTGTATGGGCGATTTCAAAAAAGGCAGCCTGAGGCTTGCCACAAAAGCGGAGGTTCCCGTAGTCCCTGTCACCCTTTCCGGGACATATAAAATATTTGAAGAAAAAGGTTATATAAGGCCGGGGGAAGTGAATTTTATAATTCATCCCGCCATAGATACAAGGCACATGTCAAAAAAGGAAGCGGCAGATCTGTCTTCCCGGGTTGAGAAGATCATACGCTTGGGGCTTAACGGGTTATAAAAAACTACTTGTAAAGGTAAAGCATTATGATATACTAGATAAGCATTGAACGCTGCTTTTAATTGCAGCAATGCTCCTTGCCTTGTCAAGTGACAAGGCCATTTTAGTCCGCAAGGAGGTGAAAAAATGAACAACTATGAGGTTATGTTCATCATCGAGGCTGCTTTAGAAGATGATAAAAAAGAAGCTGCAATTCAGATGGTCAAGGAAATCATAGCGACAAACGGTGAGATCGTCAGTGCAGACATCTGGGGCCTTAGAAAGCTGGCATATCCGATACGTAAAAAGAATGAAGGATATTATGTGGTAGTCCAGTTTAAATCCGGCCCTGAATTGCCAAAAGAGCTTGACAGAAGGCTTAAGATCTTTGACAGCATCATAAGGCATATCATTATCAATAAAGATGAAAAATAAGTCGTTATCCGGTCGGTGTCAAGGAGTTAGTTATGAATAGCGTAATATTAATCGGCAGACTTACAAAGGATCCGGAACTGAGATATATCCCCCAAAGCGAAACGGCTGTGTCAAATTTTAATCTCGCCGTGGATCGCATCATGGCGAGGGAAAAAACAGCTGATTTTTTTAGAATCGTTGCCTTCGGAAAGACTGCGGAGCTTTGCGATCGATATTTGAAAAAGGGCAGGCTGGTAGGTATTCAGGGAAGGATACAGACGGGCAGTTATAAAACACAAAGCGGTGAAACCCGCTATACTACGGAGATAGTTGCCGAAAGAGTGGAATTCCTGGATCGAAGCGATAAAGGATCGGGATCTCAGGAGGGGGGCTCTCAAACCTCTAACGTACCTGATGGATTCCAGACCCTGGATGATGATGATATTCCATTCTAGGAAAGGAGAATCAGAATATGATGGAAAAAAAACGAGGCATGAGAAGAAGAAAAGTATGTCAGTTTTGTGCGGATAAAACTGAGACTATTGATTATAAAGATGTAGAAAAGCTAAGAAAATATGTGACAGACAGGGGCAAGATCCTTCCAAAAAGAATTACGGGAAGTTGTGCCGTTCATCATAGGGAAGTAACAAGGGCGATAAAGAGGGCGAGAATCGTCGCATTGCTGCCATATACATCGGATTAGAATTAATTATAGCCTCTGCAAATGCAGGGGCGTTTTCATCATTTCCAGCTTTGCAGCTCCAATATATTGCCTTCAATGTCCGTGGCGTACACAAATGTTGCTTTTCGGCCGTCTTTAAAATGGGCATGGACTGTTTCGCCGATCGTACCGCCGCCGTTATCAAGCACCTTTTTTAATGTTTTTGCCACATCTTCAACTTCAAATGCAATATGGGCAATGCCGCAGGAATTGATTAAATTGACTCTATCGGTGTTCATTTCACCGTAGGAAAAGATTTCAAGCGTAGGATAGTTTTCAGCGTAGCCGGGCAGGCGCAAATGCTCGCCCGTTATTCGGGAATTCCGGATACCGGTGAGTTTATCCAACCACTCGCCGCTTAAATTGCGCTTTTCACCGATACTTTTGCAGTTAAAAACTTCTTTATAGAAGCTGATGAGTTTTTCGCAATCCCTTGCAATGATGTTAGTGTGTGCGTAACGCATGAATCGTACCTCCTCATTCAATATCTTCTTAGATGATACACCTAAAAACGCTGCTAAACAAATTTTCCTTGTTCAAACAATCTGTTCAGCGCGCTTTATATCTGATATAATTAGTATTCAAACGCAAATGTATAATAGAAAAGAGGAATCAGGCGGTCTCCGCTGAAAGAGTTCATTATGGGAAATCAAATAATGAAGAGCATCCTTTCCCCATATCTTATTGTCGGAAGCATTTTGCTTGCCGCCTTCGCTTTCGGTATCTTGTATTTTAACAGCTATGCCGGAATTGCGGCCTTTATCGTGTTAGCGGGCCTTTACCTATACTTTAAGTGGCTGTATAAAAAGAAAACGGGCATATGGGAAAACTATGCTAAAAATCTTATGGAGGACATGGAAGAGGCTATCTGCCGCTTTGCTTACCACAATCCCCTGCCTATTTGCATGGTTGATAATAAAGGGACGGTACTTTGGTTTAACGATCGATTCCAGGAAATATATGAAGAAGTGGAGATGTTAAATTCCGATATTGCGGAGCTTACGGGATTTAGGTATTCGGACTTGATTCAAACAGGGGAAAGGCATCTTCGGGTTCACAGGGGAGAAGGGGTTTATCGCATCCTCCCCTCATTTTCAGGAGAGATAACGGATAGCTCCAGCGTCATGCTTTACTGGATGGACATAACCAATTATGAGAATCTGAAGACGATGTATAACGATGAAAAGCTGTGCTACGCTTATGTCGATGTAGATAACTACGACGAACTGCTTGCTGGCACACCCGACGAAAAGAAATCAATTCTGACCTCTCATATAGAAGCGAGCATACGTCAGTGGACCGCAAGAATGTCGGCAACGATGATAAGGTATAAAAGCGGAAGATATTTTATCGCTTTTGAACATAAGCATCTCGATAAGCTGGAAACGGGAAAATTTTCAATTTTAGATGAAATTAGGGCAATCGATACTGAAGGGGATTTTCCGCCTTCTCTTTCCATAGGTATAGGGATAGGGGGTAAAAACCTTACGGAGCTGGAGGAATTTGCCGGAGCAGCACTGGATCTTGCTTTGGGAAGGGGCGGGGATCAGGCGGTGGTCAAGCGGAAGAGTAAGGTTGAATATTACGGCGGAAAGCTTCAGACGGTGGAAAAAAGAAACAAGGGGAAATCCCGGATAATGGCCCATGCTCTGAGGCAGATGATAGATCAGGCCGCAAAAGTTGCCATAATGGGTCATCGAACCCCTGATATGGATTCTTTCGGGTCCTCTATAGGCATAAGCCGCATCGTAAAAAACAGAGGCAAGGAAGGCGCTATAGTCTTTAATAGCTACGGCAGCTCCCTTAAAAAAATTTACGAAAAGGCGGTGGAACTAGGTCATTATCGTTTCCTGTCAAACGATGAAGCGAAAAACTACGTGGACAAAGACACCTTGCTGGTGATAGTTGATACACATAGGCCGAGCCTTCTTGAATGTCCGGAACTGCTTGGGCAAACGGATAAAATTGTCGTGATCGATCATCATAGAAAATCTGAGGACAGCATAGAAAATGCCACCTTGACGTATATGGAAGCCTATGCATCGTCGACGGCGGAGCTTATCACAGAGATCCTTCAGTATATCGGCGACGGAAAGAAATCGATAGAGAAATTCGAAGCGGAAGCGCTTTTGGCGGGAATAACGGTAGACACAAAGAGCTTTTCAATTAAAACAGGTGTACGAACTTTTGAAGCAGCCTCATGGCTAAGGCGTAACGGGGCGGATACAGCAAGCGTCAGACAGCATTTTCAAACGGATATGGACTCCTTTAAATTAAAGGCCAAAATTATAGCCGATGCAGAAATTCTTCCGGGGGGTTTTGCCTTGTCGGTATGTGAAGGGCAGCATCATAACGTTCATATAATAACATCTCAGTCTGCGGATGAGCTTTTGAACATTCAGGATATCAAAGCCAGCTTCGTGGTCGGCACAAACGAAAGGGGCCTTACCATCATCAGTGCCAGGTCTTTAGGGGAGGTTAATGTGCAGACTGTCATGGAGAAGCTGGGAGGTGGGGGTCATCTGGCCACTGCGGGGGCGCAGCTTGACAAGCCTGCAGAACAAGCAGTAGAAGAGCTTAAAGAGCTTATCAGGGAGTTGGAATAATATATAGGAGGGTCCACAATGGAAGTAATACTGTTAAAGGATATGAAGGGATCAGGAAGAGCGGGGGATGTAGTCCGTGTAAATGACGGTTATGCCAGAAATTTTCTTATACCCAAAGGAATAGCCAGTCTTGCTACTCCTGAAAACCTCAAGAAGCTTGAAAAAATTAAAGCTGCCAACGAAGCAAAAGAGGCTGTGGACAGGGAGTCTGCAAGTGAGCTACGGGAGCGTATTCTAAAGCTTTCCGTTACTGTAAAAACAAAAGGCGGAGAGGGCGGAAGGCTGTTTGGATCCGTAACTGCAAAGGATATTCAGGAGGCTCTCGTTAATCAGCATGAAATAGAAATTGATAAGCGGAAAATCGTTTTGGAAAATCCCATCAAACAGACGGGAGAGCACGAAGTATCGATAAAGCTATATCAGGATATATCAACTACTCTTAAGGTGAATGTGGAGATATGAGCCGGATGGAACGCATCCCGCCTCACAGCGATGAAGCGGAAAAATCGGTATTAGGTTCTATCATTCTCGATAAAGATGCCCTCTATGAAATTGTTGAATTTCTAAAGGCCGAAGATTTCTACAGCGAGATGCATAAGGAAATCTTTCAGGCGGCGGCGGATCTTTATCAAAAAAGCGAGCCTGTGGACATTTTAACCGTATCTGAGGAGCTAAAGAGAAGGAATACGCTAGAAATGGTGGGGGGGCGATCTTATGTTGCACTTCTTTCAACCATCGTGCCCGCTACAGCGAATGCAGTTCAGTACGCTAAAATTGTCAGCGAAAAGGCAGTGCTGCGGAGGCTGATCAACGCCTCTTCCCTGGTGATGGAAAAAGCCTACATGGAGAAGACAGAGCCCGAGGCGGTTTTGGACTATGCAGAACAGTCCATATTTAAAATTGCCCGGGAAAGACAGAAAAAAGATTATGAACAGATTAAAGATGTGCTTTTCGGTAATCTTAAAAGGATAGACGAGGTATCAAAGCTTCCCGGGGGATTGACCGGTGTTCCTACAGGTTTTTTAGATCTTGATGCAAAGACATCTGGCTTTCAGCGTTCCGATCTGATTATTCTTGCGGCAAGGCCCAGCATGGGCAAGACGGCTTTTGCACTCAACATAGCTCAGCAATCAGCTCTTAAAGCGAAGACAAAGGTTTTGATTTTCAGCCTTGAAATGTCGCGGGAGCAATTGGGACAAAGGCTTCTTTCAATGGAATCCCGGGTGGATATGCAAAAGCTTAAAACGGGGAGATTGGATCAAGGGGACTGGGATCAGGTCTACAGGGCTATAGACAGGCTCTCCGGCGCAGAAATATACATAGATGATACGCCAGGAATTACCGTTTTGGAGATTAAGAATAAATGCAGAAGACTGAAGGCGGAAAAGGGACTCGATATGATTCTGGTTGACTACCTTCAGCTTATGTCCTATGAAGGCAGGGCGGAAAGCAGGCAGCAGGAGATCACCGCTATCTCAAGATTTTTGAAGCAGCTTGCAAGAGAGATGGACTGTCCTGTAGTTGTCTTATCTCAGCTTTCGAGAGCCCCGGAGCAAAGGACGGACAGAAGGCCTGTTCTTTCCGATTTGCGCGAATCAGGCGCTATCGAACAGGATGCCGATATAGTCATGTTTCTTTACCGGGATGAATATTATTATCAGGACACGGATAAACCCAATATCTGTGAGGTTAACATCGCCAAACAAAGAAGCGGACCGACAGGTGTAATAGAGCTCACGTGGCTTGGCAAATACACCAGGTTTGTGGATACCAGCCGGATTATGGAAAAGTTATGATGGATGGGGGGACATGTCATGAAGATCTCAAAGGATATGTACATCAAGGATATTTTAAACTTAGATGATCGGGCCGGTGAAATTTTACTCGCCCACGGGCTCAATTGCAATGGGTGCTCCGGTGCAGACAGTGCAACCTTAGAGGAGGCAATAAAGGGTCACGATGCGGATTTTGAAAGCATTCTTAAGGATCTTGAGACTTTGTTAAAGTAGGTCGTAATATGAATTTTAAAAAAGAAATAATCAGAAATTGCTATCTCTATGATACGGCGGTAGAAAACGTTTTCATTAACGAATATTTGACAAACGCACCTGGTGATCATGTTAAGGTCTATCTATTGGCCTTAATGTATGCTGAAGCCGGCACTGTCATGGACAACGGAACTATAGCAAGACAACTGTCCCTTACTTTAGAGGATGTGTTGTCTGCATGGAGCTATTGGGAAGGCAAGGGTGTAGTAAGAAGGCATTATAAGGATCGTCAGGATGCCCTCCGTTTTCATGTGGAGTTCATAAATTTAAAGGAACAGATATACGGACATCCGGGAAACAGCGATAAAAGAAACGAAATCCCGTCTGAGCTGGCAGGTATTATGGATGATAAGGATCTTAAAAACGCTTATAATAAAATAGAACAGGTCACGGGCAGACTGCTTGGGGGGAAAGAACCCGCCGCTATATTATCCTGGGTTAATGATTATGGCATTTCGCTGGATCTGGCGATTTTTGCCTATGAGTATTGTATGAAATACAGAAAAAACAGCCGCTATAATTACGTGAATGCAGTCGTTAAGGAGTGGGCATCAAAGAATCTTCATACACTAAACCAGGTGGAGGCATATCTGTTGGAAAACGATAAGCGGCACAACCTTTACAAGCGGGTGCTGAAAGCTTTGGGGTTTTCACGAAATGCCACAGAGGAAGAAAAAAGGATTATGGATACCTGGTTCGATGATATGAAACATGACATCAACAGGGTGCTTGAAGCCTGCAAAAAAACAAGCGGGATAAGCAATCCAAACATAAATTACATAAACAGCGTTCTTTCTGCATGGAGCAGGGAGGACGGTCAGATGAGGCATGATACCCCGCCTAAAGACAGTAATCCCATCAGCCTGGTAATGGATTCATATGAGAAGGAAAGAGAAAAGAGAACGGCTGAGTCAGAGGCCCGCAGAGAAGAGGTCTATAAGAGGGTCCCAAGAATCAGGGAGATAGAGGAAGAAATGAGAACAGCCGGCATGGAGATCGCCAAGCGAATGCTGTCAGGCGGTTCCGGTGCCAGAAACAGAATAAGGGAACTGAAAAACAAAACAGATCGTCTAAACCAGGAGAAGGCTTATCTTTTAACAGATAATAATTTTGAAATCAACTATATGGAGATATGGTACAATTGTTCTAAATGCAAGGATACAGGACTATTAGACAGCGGTGAGCGCTGCCCTTGCTTTTCTGTTAAACTGAATCAGCTGGGGTTTGAAGATCCTCTGTCGAATACGTAAATCTATATGAAAGAAATTGCACTTTTCGCAATTTGATTTTCCCCGGGCCGGGTCTAGAGCTAAAAAAGATTTGAAAATTATCACCTCAAGGGTTATAATAGCTAAATAGTACATATGGAGGAAACCAAATCGCCTAAACGGTCGGGGAGGAACATATGGCTTTGAAGCAGGATCTGGAAAAAGGCCCCATTGATAAAGAAGATAATATTATAGATTGCACCAAAGATACAGGAGATGTCCGTAGCTCTTCTTTGGTTTTGGATCAGTTTATAGATCGCAATTTGATAAAGCTGCAGAGGTTTGTTAGTCTTATTGCTTTCAGATGTAAAAGTAAATTTGCTACAATTTCGGTTAGGCTATTGGAAAAAGAGCGGGATGTTGCCGATTTTGCTGCACTATATGTGGACAAGACAGATGCCCGCATCGATAAAATGCTTGATCGAACAGGGGAAAAATTGCTATCCTCTGTAATTTATTTTCTCGTTAAGTGGCATGCGCTTCGGGCATGGGCCTGGACGCACAAGAAACGTTTGCTTGCGGGCCTTGCAGCAGGGACAAGCATCGGCGTCGCTGTTTCATTGTTCATAGGAGGCATAAGCGCTTATGAATACATGTATAACGGAGAAGTTTTAGGTGTTGTTAAGAATCAAAAATCTGTATATTCGGCGGTGAATCTCATCGGTGATAAGCTTTCAAAAGAATACGGGGCCGAGATTAAAATCGATAAAGACGAAAATATAAGCTTCAGAAGGGTGTTAGGGTTCAATCTGTCTGCAGATAACGATGATGAAATCCTTAACACATTTACCTATTTAAGCGAAGTCGACGCAAAAGCCTACGCTATAGTGGTGGAGGGAAAACCCATAGCAATTCTCGATAATAAAAATCGGGCAGAGGGTGTTCTTTCAGCCGTTAAAGATCGCTATACAAAAAAAGATTCAAACGTTAAATATGAATCGGTAAAATTTGCAGAGGCGGTTTCAATCGAGAAGATAGAGGTTAAGATTAAGGATATTCAGGCTGAAGATGATGTTGTAGACTATATGATGACCGGTGCGACGGAAAAAAGAATCCACACCGTGCAAAACGGGGAGACTTTTAATCAAATAGCCAAAGACTATGGATTGAAACCTGCCGAGCTAGAAGCTTCAAACCCGGGCGTCAAACCGGATAAACTCCAAATAGGACAGGAAATAACGCTGACACGAATTTGTCCTGTGCTGACGGTGCAGACAAGGGAAACAGCAACCTATATCGCTGACATAGATTACGATATTGATTACGAAGAAACCTCAACTTTATACAAGGGAGAAAAGACCGTAAAGATTTCGGGTATACCCGGGGAGAAAAAAGTGGTTGCAGAGATCATCCGTGAAAATGGCATTGAGGTGCACAGAAAGGAAATCAGTACGGAATTAATCAAGGAACCTAGGACCCAGGTTGTACTCAAAGGGACAAAGAATCCGCCGCCTCTCATCGGCAGCGGAACCTATGTTTATCCTACCAGAGGGACTCTCAGCTCCCGATTCGGGATAAGATGGGGACGCATGCACTCGGGCATAGACATTGCCGCACCTTCGGGCAGTAAAATCTGTGCATCAGATGGAGGAAAGGTCGTGTTTGCTGGTTGGGACGGCTCTTTAGGGTATTGTGTTCGCATCGATCACGGCAGCAATCGAATCACAGTTTACGGTCATTGCAGCAAGATACTGGTGTCAAAGGGGGATAAGGTTTACCAGGGACAGCATATTGCAAATGTGGGCAACACCGGAAGAAGCACCGGTCCGCATGTACATTTTGAGGTGCGCATTAACGGAGTGGCAAAAAATCCTTTGAATTACCTCAAATAAAGGAGGCTGTTATGGGCAAAAGAATATTAATAATAGAGGATGAGAAATCCATCTCAGATATAATAGAATTCAATCTGAATAAGGAAGGCTTTGAAATTGATGCTGCTTACAACGGGAAAACGGGGCTTGAAAAGGCCCTTTCCAATAAACCTGATCTGATTCTTTTGGATGTGATGCTGCCTGAATTAGATGGATTTCAGGTGTGTAAAAAGGTCAGGGAAACGAGCAGCGTACCGATTATAATGCTCACCGCCAAGGAGGAGGAAGTGGATAAGATCCTCGGACTCGAACTGGGTGCTGATGACTACATCACGAAGCCTTTCAGCATGAGAGAATTGATCGCCAGGATAAAGGCGAACATACGGCGGGTGGATCTTTCTGCAAATCTGAAGGATGTTCCTGCCGATGTACAGGTTTTTGGCAATCTGGCCATCGATATGAATCGCTATGAAGTGCGTAAGGATGATAAGGTATTGGATCTCACATTGAGGGAGTTTGAGCTGCTCAGATATCTAGCGGGTCGGGAAAACAGGGTTTTTTCAAGAGAACAGCTCTTAGAAGAGGTCTGGGGTTATGAATATTATGGTGACATTCGTACAGTCGACGTAACGGTGAGAAGATTAAGGGAGAAGC
>CAZHBR010000005.1:0-3143 GCA_964530755.1 uncultured Oscillospiraceae bacterium
ATCGAGCAGAGGTGACTTCATTTACAAAGCGAACCGTATCTTGTGTTACAGTATCAAGGGAATATCTTTCAAAAGAGGACAACGTGCTTATAGTGGACGATTTTATGGCACGAGGAGAGGCTGCCCTTGGTTTAGTGAACATAGCCGTGCAGGCAGGGGCTTCAGTTTCTGGCATTGGCATCGCTATTGAAAAGGGGTTTCAGGGCGGTGGCGACAGGCTCCGTCAAAAAGGATACAGGGTGGAGTCATTGGCGGTTATCGCGTCCATAGAGGACGGTCATATAACATTTAGGTAAAGTCAAAAAAAGGAGAAGAAAAAATGAAAAAGTTTCTGTCAGTTATTTTGATTCTCACTCTGGCTGCGGTTGCTTTGGCAGGTTGCGGCGGAAGCCCGGGTGAAGAGGGCGGGACCTCCGACGTTACCACGATAGGATTCCTCTTTATCGGGCCCATAACCGACGGTGGTTATAATCAGGCCCAGTACGAGGGAACAAGAGCGGTTGAAGATTACTTCGGCGACAGGGTCAAGATTCTATATGCTGAAAACGTGGCCGAAGAAAAACAGGATGTTAAAACAAATGCAATCAATATGATCGATAATGGCGCAAGCATAATAATTTCAACAAGCTTTGGCCATATGGATGGAACAGATGAGCTTGCATCAGAGTATCCGGATGTTACCTTCCTTCACTTCTCCGGATTCAAAATGAATGATACCAATTTTGGAAACTATTTTGGCGCTATGGAAGAAGCGAGATATCTTTCCGGCATCGTGGCCGGCATGACCACAAAGACCAATAAACTCGGCTATGTGGCAGCTTATCCGAACACTGAGGTAATTATCGGTATCAATTCATTCTTTTTAGGTGCAAAATCTGTGAATCCAGATGTTACGATGAACGTTGTTTACATCAACAGCTGGGGCGATGCGGCGTTGGAACAGGCCGCGGCCGAATCGTTACTGGCTCAGGGCTGCGATGTGCTGACTCAGCATGCCGATACTTCCGCAGCTCAAACAGCGGCTGAAAAAGAGGGATGCTATGCAGTCGGCTACAATATGGACAACAGCGCTGTAGCACCCGGATCGTTTCTTACCGCCCCCATATGGCATCACGAGGCTTACCTGATTCCTGTCATTGAAAAAATCATTGCAGGTGAATACGTGCCCGAATCCTACTATGGAACAATGGCTGATGGCTATATCGGTCTTGCACCGCTTACCGACTTAGTTTCTGCTGAGGCCAAGGCAAAGGTTGCAGAGGTAGAGGCTCAGATTATTGCAGGAGATTATCCCATTTTCGTCGGTCCTCTGAAGGATAATATGGGCAACGAAATAGTGCCTGAAGGCGAGGCTATTACAGCCCGTGAAGATATTTGGGAGATGGAATGGATATTGGAGGGCATAACAGCCACTCAGTAAATAAGCTAAGTTGAATAAAAGGGCGGTTCAAAGCGAACCGTCCTTAGATATCTTCGGAGGTATTTATGGAGCCGGTCAAGGCAATTGAAATGAAAGATATCACCAAGGCGTTTGGGGCCATAATGGCAAACGAGGATGTAGATCTGACCGTATTTAACGGTGAGATCCATGCCCTATTAGGTGAGAATGGTGCCGGTAAAAGCACGCTTATGAATATTCTTTCGGGCATTTATCGTCAGGATAAGGGTACCGTCAGTATATATGGGGAAGAGGTGGATTTCACATCCCCAAAGGACTCCATCGCTTTAGGCATAGGTATGATTCACCAGCATTTTAAGCTGGTTGACGTTATGACTGCAAAAGAGAATGTTTTGCTGGGCAAGCGCAAGGGCATGCTTTCCAAGCAGTCAGGGTTAGGAAAAGAGATACGAGCTATTTCCGATAAATACGGGCTTGATGTAGATCCTGATAAAAAGGTCTACAATATGTCGGTCGGCGAAAAACAGACGCTTGAGATCATTAAGGTATTGTATAGGGGCGCCAAAATCCTTATTTTGGACGAGCCTACGGCGGTTTTGACTCCCCAGGAGATAAGAAGGCTGTTTCAGATTCTTCGCAACATGCGCGATCAGGGCTGTGCTGTAGTCATCATAACGCATAAGCTTAACGAAGTCATGGAGATAAGCGACCGCATCACCGTTCTTAGAAGGGGCAGAACCATCGGAACTGTTAAAACCGACGAGGTCAGTCTCGGCGCCTTAATTGAGATGATGGTGGGTAAAAAAGTAGACCTTGCAATTCAGAAGGAAAAATACGCCTTTCAAAAGGAGCTATTGGTAGTGGACAATCTTCATGTCTTGAATCACGATCAGAAGTTGGCCCTGCAGGAAATTTCCTTTTCTCTTTACGGGGGAGAAATTCTTGGAATTGCGGGAGTGGCGGGAAGCGGCCAAAAAGAAATATGCGAAACTATCGCCGGTCTTACAAAGGCGGAGAAGGGACGAATATTTTTCGAGGGTGAAAACATAATAGGGAAAACGCCCCGTGAGATCATCAGACTTGGCATACGTATGGGTTTTATACCGGAAGACAGGTTGGGTATGGGACTGGTAGGCTCTATGGATATCGTGCATAATTTAATTTTGAAGGACTATCAAAGCCAACCGGGAATATTCCTTCGCCGGGGGCCTTGCGAAGCTAAGGCAAAATCAATTGTGCAGCGCCTGGACATCAAAACCCCGGGCATATACTACCCTGTGAAAAAGCTGTCGGGGGGGAACATTCAAAAAGTTCTGCTAGGCAGGGAAATCGATTCTGACCCCAAGGTATTAATAACGGCCTATCCTGTTAGGGGGTTGGATATAGGCGCCTCTTATAAAATATATGATCTGTTGAATGAACAAAAGGAAAAAGGGGTGGGGATACTGTTCATCGGTGAAGATTTAGACGTTTTGATGGATCTTTGCGACAGGGTAATGGTGTTTTGTGCCGGGAAGGTATCGGGAATCGTAGACCCCGATGAAGTTACAAAAGAGGAAATAGGCCTCATGATGACCGGCGGAAGGGAGGCGTTCCCCTCATGAATCGAATAAAGATAAGCCGCCGCGAAGATCTGCCAAAGAATAAAGAAGCCTTGATCAGAGCTGCAGCAGTCATTTTGTCCTTATGCTGTGCCGGTTTGGTCATATTTATATTAGGCTACAATCCTCTGCAGGTTTTTCCA
>CAZHBR010000005.1:3153-4614 GCA_964530755.1 uncultured Oscillospiraceae bacterium
GCACTTGGGACGGAGATCAGGCTTCAGCAGACAATACTTAAAGCTATCCCCCTCATCGTAACATCCCTTGGAGTTTTAGTGGCTTTTAAAATGAAATTTTGGAACATAGGGGGAGAAGGGCAAATCGTCATGGGGGCGCTTGCTGCATCCTATATAGCCCTGAATGCAGGGGATCTGCCTAAAATAGCAATGCTTCCTCTGATGGCCTTTGCCGCAATGGTTGCAGGCGGCTTTTGGGCTTTTATACCTGCTTTTTTTAAAGCTAAACTCGGGGTAAACGAAACGATATTTACCCTCATGCTGAATTATATCGCCATTAAATTTGTGACCTATCTTCAATACGGTCCCTGGAAGTCTCCGGAGTCTCAGGGATTTCCGAAGGTTGCCACATTTACTTCAAATGCAATCCTTCCCAAGCTGTTTGGCATTCACATAGGCTGGCTCATAGCCTTGATATTGGTTGCGCTCATTTATGTGTTTATCAATCACACTAAAAAAGGTTTTGAAGTGACGGTTGTAGGTGAAAGCAAGGAAACCGCTCGCTACGCAGGCATGAACATTTCTACAATAGTCATCTTTGCAATGTTTCTTTCGGGAGGACTATGCGGTCTTACAGGTATGATTCAGGCCTCAGCGGTTGAAAAGACGCTTTCTGCAAGTCTATCCGGCGGCTATGGCTTTACAGCAATCATAACGGCCTGGTTGGCGCGGCTGAATGCCATTGCAGTTTTATTCGTGTGCATAGCCTTCGCTATTTTGCTTCAGGGCGGTGCCTACATTCAAATTTCCATGCAAATTCCCGCAGCTGTTGCCGACATGATGCAGGGAATAATACTTTTTTTCGTATTGGGAAGTGAATTTTTCCTGCAGTATAAGGTTCACATAATCAGAAATCTCGGGCAGAAAAGGGAGGTGGCAATCTGATGGAGGGTTTTCTAATTGCAACTTTAGTGGCCAGTACTCCCTTGCTGTTTGCTACGATCGGAGAAATAATAACCGAAAAATCGGGACACTTGAATCTTGGGGTAGAAGGCTTGATGCTGATGGGCGCGATTATGGGGTTTGTGGCCGGCTATGAAACCGGCAATCCGCTGATCGCTGTATTAGGGGCCTTGCTTGCCGGAGGGACGGGTTCTTTGATATATGCTTTTCTTACCGTATCCCTCAGAGCGAACCAGGTTGTTACAGGGCTTACCCTGACCATATTCGGAACGGGTTTTGCCAGCTTTATGGGTAAAACTTATGTAGGGCTGATCGTTCCAAAGGAAATCAAGACGTTCTTTTCACCGGTAGCGATCCCCGTGCTCAAAGATATACCTTATCTGGGCCCTATATTCTTTAAAAGAGATGTTTTTATTTATTTTGGATACGTGCTCGTTATTCTTGGGACCTTTTATCTGTTCAAGACGAGGATGGGATTAAACTTGAGGGCTGTTGGAGAGAGTGCCGCTTCGGCGGACG
>CAZHBR010000005.1:4624-20142 GCA_964530755.1 uncultured Oscillospiraceae bacterium
TTTTATAAATATGTGCATATTTGTCTGGGGGGGGCTATTTGTGGACTCGGAGGGGCATATATGTCTTTGGTCATGATGACCGTATGGCAGGAGAATGTAGTGGCCGGTCGGGGCTGGATAGCTATCGCTTTAGTTATTTTCGCTTCATGGAACCCCGTAAAAGCTTTTTTGGGTGCATTTTTATTCGGGGGTCTCTCTATAATGGGATTTCGGCTCCAGAGCATGGGCATACATATATCCCAATACTGCCCTACGCCGCCACAATCGTGATAATTATTTTAAGCACCAGAAAAAACAGAAAGGAGAATCAACCCCCGGCTGATCTGGGGAATCCCTATTTTCGGGAAGAAAGGTAATTTATCGTCATTCCTTCTTGATTAACAAAGAGGAAAAGGCTATAATATGGCAGGAGCTTGTTTAAGGGGGTGGTCCCGTTTGAAGGTGTTGGTACGCATTTTATCGGCATTCCTTCTTTTAACGATTCCTGCTATTCCTGTTCTGTCCGCATTAAATTTAATAAGTAGGGCACCAGATCTATATACATACGAATTTACAAAAGCCAAAGCAGCTAACGAACTGGAAATCATCGCAGACAGTAAAATGCTGGGGGCTTTTTTTTTCCGATTATTTAATGGGAAGGGAAGAAAAATTCCAATATTATGCTGATATAGAGGAGGATGCCCGTAATCTGTTTACCCAAAAAGAAGCGAGATCGATGCGGCAATTTAAATCCCTTCTGGATGACTCCGTACTTTTTCTTGCGGCGGTTTTCCTCATAACAGGCATGGCATATTGGCTGTTGATGCGATATAATAAAGCTTGGGTGATAAGAAACAGATTTCTGTGGAGCCTTGTCTTCTATGCAGGCTTCTGGATATCTTTACTGATAGTGCTTCTGATGAAACCGGATGTCATTTTGATGAATACCGGAGGACTGGTTGATCAGCTGATAGGGACCCGTTTTATTCGCGATTGGTATCTGGCATGCTTTTTTGTATCAACTGTTATCATCGGTATTATAGCATCGATTTCATGGAGAATTACCAGGCCTAGAAGGTTATTTAGTTAGCGGGAACAGGAGGAGAATATGATTGTATTGATTCATTTTGCCAACGGGTTTGAAGAGATTGAAGCGTTAACCGTTGTAGATGTTTTAAGAAGGGCGGGTATTGATGCAAAGATGGTATCAGTAACCGGTGATTTTCTTGTAACCGGCGCGCACGGAGTCACTGTAAAGACCGACCAGTTGTTTGACAGCATCGATTACAACAGCTGTGAGATGATCGTTCTTCCCGGGGGAATGCCCGGCAGTAAAAATTTGGGTGCCCACGAGGAGCTGACGGAGAAGGTTGTGGAATTTGCCGCAAAAGGCAAATGGATTGCGGCGATCTGCGCAGCGCCTATGGTGTTTGGCGAATTAGGTCTGCTGGAAGGAAAAACCGCTGTTATTTATCCCGGCATGGAGTCTCATTTATACGGGGCGAAGGTGGGAAACAAAAACGTTGAGATTGACGGCAAAATTATAACCTCGAAAGGGCCGGGAACGGCTATGCAATTTTCTTTGGTGCTTGTAGAAGCCTTGATGGGGAAGGAAACTGCAAAAAGCCTGGCGGCATCTTTGTTGGTTTCGTATTGATTCTTTAAGAACGAAGGTTGATCTATGGACCGATGGAAAATAAACCTGTATACCTTATGGGTGGCGCAGGTTTTTTCCTTGATGGGATTTGGACTCTGCATTCCCTTTACCCCTTTTTTCCTGATGGAGCTGGGGGTGACAGATCCTGTGGAGCTCAGCTACTATATTGGAATATCCGCTACCCTTCCTGCTACAACAATGGCATTTGCAGCGCCTTTGTGGGGCATGGCCGCGGATCGCTACGGCAGAAAGATGATGATAATGCGGGCGATGATAGGTGCCGCCCTTATATTGGTTTTAATGGGGTTGTCACAACAATTGTGGCAATTTCTTTCTCTCAGGGCGGTGCAGGGCATAATGACGGGCACAGTAACTGCCAGCATGGGTTTTGTATCCGCCAATACTCCTGAAAGAAAGCTGTCCTATGCATTAGGTCTGATGACCTCATCAAATTTTCTCGGATATTCTATCGGGCCTTTAATCGGAGGGGTGCTGGCCGAGTTTCTCGGATACCGATTTTGTTTCATTTTCGGGGGAGCTTTGATGTTTGTCGGTTTCTTTCTTGTCATATTTTTGGTTGTTGAGGATAAAAACACCTACGGCTACCAAATCGGGAAAGAAGACAGGAAAGGCAAAAAAAAATCTGTAAGTCCCCAGGTTTTAAAAATACTTTTTTCATTGTTTTTTCAAAGGCTGGCAAGAAGCATGTTCGTACCTTTTATACCTCTCTTTGTTCAGGAGATCTTAGGGACAGCCGTTGGGGCTTCCGCATATACGGGGCTGATAAACGGGGCCATCAGCCTTGCTACGGCAATTGCTGCATTGACGATTACCCGTCTTGGGGATAAAAAAGATAAAGGAGAACTCGCCTTGCTGTTAACCCTCTTGAGTTTTCCTGTCGCATTAGTGCTTTTGCCTATAAATTCCCTGCTGCTGTTCATAATAGTGTTTACCGCCTACTTTTTCCTTGCTGGTGCTACAGAGCCGATACTCACCTCCGCTGCATCAGAACAGACGCCGATGGCCCTGAGGGGGGCATTGTTCGGTTGGCTTGGAACTGTAAACAGCCTTGGAACCATGGCTGCTCCGCTGATAGGCAGTCATGTCACCGTGAAATTCAGCGTAAGGGGAATATTTGCGGTAATTCCGCTATTGATAGCGATACAGCTGTTGTTTTTATACAGCATGAGAAGATCAGAAAAAAAAGCAAAGGCGGAAGGAGATGAGCACGATGGTTGATCTGCATTTACACACAAACTATTCAGATGGAACTTTAACCCCTGCAAAGCTTGTTGAAAGGGCGGCAAAAAAGGGTATAAATATAATTTCCGTCACTGATCATGACGGGATTAACGGAATACCCGAAGCTTTGGAGGCAGGTAAAAAATACGGGATCCGTGTGATCCCGGGTATTGAGCTCTCCTGCGATCTTTCAAATGAAGAAGCTGGATTGAAGCAGGGATTCGTTCACATATTGGGTTACGGAATTGATATAGAAAATGATGCGCTTAACAAGGCGGTAGCTGTAATCAGAAGACAAAGAGAAAAAAGAAATGCAAATTTAGCGAATGCCCTCAAGGAGATAGGCTACAAGATAAGCCCCGAGGATTTAGCCGATACAGGGGGTCAAGACTACCTGGGGAAACCTAATTTTGCGTTGGCGATGGTAAAGCGGGGATATATTAAAACCCCTAAAGAGGCATTTACTCCCGGGAAATATCTTCGTCATCCCCGAGTCAGAAGCATACGCAGGAAAAAGATATATGCGAAGGATGCGATATCCCTCATCATCAATGCGGGCGGAAGGGCGGTTCTTGCCCACCCCTTGAAGATAGGATGTCTGGATTTCGGACGTAAAGGGTATTGGGAAAGATTAGACTCTTTGCTGGAGATTTTGCAGAGGTGGGGCCTATTTGGAATGGAGTGCTATTATAGCACTCACACTCCAAAAGAGGCTGAAATGTTGGTTTTAACAGCAAATCGAAGGGATCTGTTTATCACCTGCGGTTCTGATTACCATGGACCCGGCTTTGATCCTGCCGTAGATATCGGCGTAACGGGATGTCCGGCTAATCGTCACCCCTTTTACCGGTCATTTCCTTGATGTCGATGCGGATCACTGTTGTATCTGCAAAATCGCCCTCGTGGAAGGGAAGATCGCGATGGTCGAAATTGGCCACTATGGATTTTAGCGCTTGTTCCTTTTCTTTGACATCGGTGACTAAAGTTGCTATACCGGTGCCTATCACGCTTTGATAGATTGTTCCCCAATCGCAGGGTTGATCGCCGTGCTTTGCGATATCCCTAGATGTGATTTCCATCTGGAAGCAGACCTTGTTGTTTTTGCGTATCAAATCTAGCTTGCGCCCTTCTTTAGCGCTGTGGAGGTACACCTTTCCTTCAAAATAAGCGTAATTCATTGGTACTACATAGGGCTGATCTCCATCGACCAGTCCAAGATGGCAGACGAAGGCATTTTTTAGGATGTCTTCTATGTCCTTAATGTTTGTTACTTCTCTGTCCGATCTTCTCATAACTATTTCCTCCTGATCGCTTTGCATTTATTTATTTATGTTATTGCATCCGGACGTAAAATGCAAGGAATGAATTTTGAAATAGATAAATAATAGTATATTTGTAAAATAATGGTTGACAGGCCCAGCGTGACCCTTTATAATTGAACTAACAGGCTGCCGGGTGACGGCTGCCTGGCCGATTAAGCACAATAGGAGGATTAAAACATGGCAAACGGTGAGAAAAACAGAGAAATAACATTCGACATTAAACAGCATTTTGGCGTATTCGGCAGGGATCCAAAGGGCTGGACAAGGGAGTTGAATCTTGTATCCTGGAATGGGGCGGAAGCAAAATACGATATTCGCAACTGGGATCAGGATCATTGCAAGATGGGAAGAGGTGTAACGCTTACAACCCTGGAGCTTTCCGATCTTAAAACCCTGCTTTCAGAGCTTGACATTTAGTGCATTGCGACAGAAGCATTAAAGGGCAGGCGGCGGGGTTTGTCACTGATTCAGATTTTCGAGTATCTTTTTTGTCTGCTTTGGATCATTCGTTTTTAATATAAGACGTGCCTTGCCGCCATTTGAATATCCGTACATATACGCTACGTCGATACCGTGTGCCGCCAGCGCTAAAAGCTGCTCGTTCAGAGCTCCTGGGACATCCTCTGTAATTATGCATATCACATCTGTGATTCTGACGGTATAATTATTCTCTTTTAGGGCATGTTCGGCCTTTTCCATATCGCTTACGATCATTCGCAGGACACCGTATTCTTCGGTTTCTGCAAGGGAGAGGGCAGAGATATTGACATTGGCATCGGACAGTATCCGGGTCACATTTACTAATCTTCCGGGTTCATTTTGTACAAAGACGGAAAGCTGCTTAATAATCATTTTTTTCTCCTTTCATGCCTTTACAGTGTTCGTTTATCGATGACACGCGTAGCCTTGCCTTCGCTTCTTTGAATCGTCTTATGCTCCACCAAAGACAGTTGTATGCTTATTCCCAGGGTGCTTTCAATTTTGTGCTTGATCTTTCTGTTTATTCGTGCAAGCTCTGCCAGTTCGTCGGAGAAGTACTTATCTTCGATCTCCACCTGGACTTCAAGGGTATCCATGGCACCTTTGCGATCTACAATCAGCATATACTGGGGTCTGGCTTCGGGTATTTCAAGCAGCACGCTTTCTACCTGCGAAGGGAAAATGTTTACCCCCCTTATAATGAGCATATCGTCGGAGCGGCCGAAAATCTTCGCCATACGTACATTAGTTCTGCCGCAGGAGCAGGGCTTTTCATTCAATGAGGATAAGTCCCTTGTACGGTATCTGATCAAAGGCATAGCCTCCTTCGTGATCGTGGTAAAAACGAGTTCCCCAGTCTCGCCTTCCGGCATAGGCAGGAGGGTATCGGGATTTATGATTTCAGGCACGAAATGGTCGCAGGCGATGTGCAGACCGTCTCTTGCTTCGCAGCTGATGGATACGCCCGGTCCGATGATTTCACTCAGCCCGTAAATGTCGTGGGCGATAATTTGTAATTCCTCCTCAATTTTATTTCGCATCGCCTCGGTCCAGGGTTCGGCTCCGAAAACTCCGATTCGCAAGGGAAGCTTTGAAGCGTCGATGCCCTCATCCTTCAGGGCCTCGGCAAGATAGGCCGCATAGGAGGGAGTGCATGCTAAAACAGTGCTTCCGAAGTCCTGTAAAAGCTGCAGCTGCTTTGCAGTATTTCCCCCTGAAATGGGTACAACTGTCGCACCGAGCTTTTCTACACCGTAATGCAGGCCTAATCCTCCGGTGAAAAGGCCGTAACCGTAGGCCACCTGAACAATATCATCTCTGGTGGTGCCTGTACTTACCAGGGCCCTCGCAACAACTTCGGAAAAGATGCTGATGTCTTTTCTCGTATAACCTACAACTGTTGATTTGCCCGTCGTTCCCGAAGAAGCATGAAATCGGACTATTTCACTTTTTGGGGTAGCCAGGAGGCCGAAGGGATAGTTGTCTCTGAGGTCCTGTTTTGTTGTAAAAGGCAGCCTGGTTAAGTCTTCTATAGATTTGATATCGCCAGGTTCAAGTCCGATTTGCTGCAGCTTTTTCCGATAAAAAGGAACAGAATGGTAGACTCTGTCCACTATGTTTTTTAGCCTAGCGCTTTGCAGATGCTGCATCTCATCTTGTGACATGCATTCCTTTCGTTCATTCCAAATCATTACTCGACTCCTTGTAACCAACCAGTGTTAAAACTCATATTATATACAAAATCTCAAAGGAGGTAATACTGTATGGGGTATCATAATAGATGCAGTGGCATCGATGACAGCCTTCTTTTCTTTTTCCTGCTGTTGGTCGTGTTGTTCTGCAATTGCGGAAATATTGGATTCAACACAGGAAGATGCGTATAGTACTTGAATACAAAAGAACCTTCCCGTCTCAAATGAGACGGGAAGACCTAAGTTCAGGTTTAGTTGAATTTTAACGGGAATAATGCATATTGTCAAGGGTATTTTCCTGTGTTGGTTCGTTTTATGCTATTCCGCGTTTTTTACGCTTGAAAAAGAAGGAAATCGCATATAGGCCGGAGAGTCCCACAATTGCATAGATGACCCTGCTGACTGCAGAAAAAGGACCTCCAAAAATAGCAGCTACTAAATCATATTGGAGAAAACCGATCATTCCCCAATTTATGGCTCCGATTATTATTAAAGCAAGTGCAAAATTTTTCAAGTTGTCACCCCTTTCCGTTAAGGATTTTCTCCAAATTCGCAAATAATATGATAAGATTAAGCTATACGACGATAGCTTTGTCGAAAATGAAGGAGAGATACCTGTGGAATTGAATGTAACATTAAAGACTGCACCAATGAACCCTCCCGTGAGCGTCGCTGTTTTGAAGGGTACTTCACTTGAGTCCCTAGTGAGGCAGTATCAAGGCAAGCTGCCCTACAGGATACTTGCGGCGAAGGTAAACAATCTGGTTACAGAGCTTTACAAACCTATAAATGAACCCTGCTCTATAACATTTTTGGATAACAGAAATCACTCTGCCAACCTAATCTACCAGCGCAGCATTTCTTTCATATATTTAAAAGCTGTCGACGATGTGTGCGGCAAGGTTAAGGTTTTAATAGAAAATTCACTGAATAAAGGGTTGTATACTGAAATAAAGCTTAAAAAGGCTGTAACCGACGATGTTGTTGCAAAAATAGAGGGCAGAATGAGGGAGATAGTGGATGCCGACCTCCCCTTTGTAAAAAGCACTCTCGGCAAGGAAGAGGCCACCCAGCTGCTGTCTGGAGGGGACCATGGCGAAAAACTTAGGATGCTGGCCCGCGCCTCGATGGTGGAAACGGTACCTATATACACTTGTGACGGCTTTATGAACTTTTTTTATGGACAGATGGTGCCTTCCTCAGGCTACCTTGAATATTTTGAACTTAGAAGGCATCGAAACGGTGTCCTTTTGAGATTTCCGTCCACACTTGAACCGGACAGCGTCCCTTCATTCCGCGACGAAAACAAGCTGTATCAGGCCTTCGGGGAGGCAAAAAAGTGGGGCAACCTCATGGGTATATCCTATGTGGGGGAATTAAACCAGATTATCGAAAAAGGTGAGCACAAGGAAATTATTCAGGTTTCCGAGGCCTTGCACGATAAAAAAATAGTGAAGATCGCCGACATTATTCGTAAGAACAGGAAACGGATAATCCTGATCACCGGACCTACTTCTTCAGGCAAGACCTCTTTTGCAAAACGCCTTTGTATTCAGCTTATGGCCATGGGTATTAAACCCCTCTATCTGGGAACTGATGACTATTTCGTTGAGCGTCATGAAACGCCTGTGCTTCCAAACGGGGAATTGAACTTCGAGGACATAGATGCCTTGGATATAGATCTTTTCAACGATAATATGAATGCGTTGCTTGCCGGTGAAAAGGTGGATCTCCCTGTATTTAATTTCAGGGAAGGCAGGAAGGAATTCGGAAAGCGGATCACAAAGGCAAGAAGAGGGCAGCCCATAGTGATCGAAGGCATTCACGGATTAAATGAGACGTTAACAAAGCGGATACCGGCAGATGCAAAATACAAAATCTATATAAGCCCGCTTACACAATTGAATATCGATAATCACAATCGCATTCCCACTACGGATGCAAGGCTGCTCAGGCGGATTGTTAGGGATCATGAGTTCCGGGGTTATCCGGCGCAATACACGATTGAACAATGGCCGAAGGTCAGAGCAGGCGAGGACAGAAACATCTTTCCCTACAATGGGGAAGCGGATATATTTTTTAATTCCTCCTTGATATACGAGCTCTCTGTACTTAAAAAATATGCTCAGCCTCTGCTAGAGGCCATTCCTCCCAAGGACAAAGCCTACAGCGAAACCGTGCGCCTTTTAAAATTCCTTCGGTTTTTCCGGATTATAGAGGATGATGAGGTTATAGCCAACAATTCGATTTTAAGGGAATTTATCGGCGGAAGCATACTCGTTCATTAGCAGGTGTATGAAGAAATACTTCACGGGAAGGGGTCGGAGGACCAGCCTCCTCGCACTTCCCGTGTCTCGAAGGAGAAAGAGAAAGAATGGCCCGGGCGGGCCATTCTTTACTATCTATTCCTGACAATAAACATCTCTTTTGTGATAATGTGTGTGCAGAAGCTTGTGTGACAGTTCGCCGTTTGGCTCCTTGAGATAATCTTCATACAGCTTCTTTACCTCAGGATTGTCATGAGACTTTCTTATGACCTGCCTTTCATCCTCTGAATATAGAGCGTTGGCTCTGCAGGCCTTAGGATCGAGGACCAATCTTTCTTTGGCAGAAACGTGGGACTGTCCGCCGCCGTGCACGCATCCTCCGGGACAGGCCATGACCTCGATGAAGTGAAAGTCTTTTTCTCCGGCGCGAACGGCATCCAACACCTTTGCGGCATTGGCGGTGCCGTGGGCCAC
The DNA here is from genome assembly GCA_964530755.1 of uncultured Oscillospiraceae bacterium. Classification (GTDB taxonomy): domain Bacteria; phylum Bacillota; class Clostridia; order Peptostreptococcales; family Anaerovoracaceae; genus CAYRNC01. Next base: position 13,737 of record CAZHBR010000005.1, read on the forward strand.
AGCTACCTTAATTTCTGTCGGTACCCCGCCGATGGGGAGGGTAACACTTGTTTCCTTTACCCCTTCAAGTCCCCTTACATCATCGTATTCAATGGCGGTAAGGCTTTCACCTGTCAGGATGTCGGCCACTGTTCTTAAGGCCGCTTCCATAACTCCGCCGGTGTTGCCGAATATTACGGCAGCTCCGGAATAATCTCCTAAAATGCTGTCGGGCTCTTCCTCAGGCAGGCTGTTGAAATTAATTCTTGCCTGTTTGATCATATCTCCCAGTTCCCTCGTTGTTAAAACGATGTCTATATCCTGAATTCCGTCTCTTCCCATTTCCGGTCTGGTCGCTTCAGTCTTCTTGGCAATGCAAGGCATGACCGAAACACTGACTATCTTCTTGGGGTCGATGTTAAACTTTTCAGCGTAATAGGTTTTAACCAATGCACCCATCATCTGCTGAGGTGATTTGCATGTTGAAAGATTATCCAGGAAGTCCGGGTAGTTGATCTCGCAGTAGCGGATCCATCCCGGTGAGCATGAGGTGATCATCGGAAGAACTCCTCCGGTCGTCACTCTGTGCAGAAGCTCAGTACCCTCTTCAAGAATTGTAAGGTCGGCGCTGAAGTTGGTATCAAAGATCTTGTCAAATCCCATTCTTCTGAGCGCAGTGACCATCTTGCCGGTTACCGCTGTTCCCACCGGAAGTCCGAATTCCTCGCCTAAAGAGGCTCTGACCGCAGGAGCGGTTTGTACGATTACGAACTTATCCGGATCATCAAGAGCGGCCCATACATCGTCAATGTGATTCTTTTCTCTTAAAGCCGCGACCGGGCAGGCGTTTATGCACTGTCCGCAGAAGACGCAGTTTACGTCTCTCATGCTGTAATCAAAAGCAGGGGCTACTTCCGTATTAAAGCCTCTCTTTGTGAAATCCAAAACTCCTATGCCTTGAACCTCTTTACATGTGCTTATGCAGCGTCCGCAAAGGATGCATTTGCTGGAATCCCTGACAATTGAATGGGAAAGTTCATCAAGCACGGGCTTTCTCATTTCGCCATCATAGGGTACATCTGTGATTCCCAGCTCGTCGCAAAGCTTTTGCAGTTCACAGGTGCCGTTCCTTCTGCAGGTCAGGCATTCTCTGTTATGATTGGCAAGGATCAGCTCAACGTTCTTTTTGACAGCCTTTCTAACCCTTGCAGTGTTTGTTTTAATGTTCATCCCTTCCTGTACCTGAAGAACACAGGAGGCGGGAAGGTTTTTCATGGGGACGCCGTTAACATCTGCTTCTACAACGCATACCCGGCACGCCCCTATCTCATTTACATCTTTTAAGTAGCAGAGAGTGGGGATGTCGATGCCGACTTCTTTGGCGGCAAGTAGAGCTGTGTAGTCGCTTGGAACGCTGACCGGTATCCCGTTTATGGTTACGTTTACTCTATCCTTATTATCCATAATTCTCACTCGTCCTCCTATTTTCTAATGATTGCCTTAAAGGAGCAAGCATCCATGCAGGCACCGCATCTGGTGCAAAGATCCTGATTGATTACATGCCTTTCCTTTACCTTGCCGGAGATAGCCTTTGTGGGGCAGACTCTGGCGCATTTGGTACAGCCTGTGCAGTCTTCCGTTATGTAGTATTCAAGCAAAGCCTGGCATACTCCTGCCGGACATTTCTTGTCCTTAACATGGGCTTCATACTCGTCACGGAAGTATTTCAATGTTGACAGCACAGGATTAGGAGCTGTCTGTCCGAGTGCGCAAAGAGAAGTGGCCTTGATGTTTTCCGCCAGTTCTTCAAGAATGGTCAGATCTTCCATCGTTCCTTTTCCCTCTGTTATTTTATCCAGGATTTCCAGCATGCGCTTTGTGCCTTCGCGACAAGGTGTGCACTTGCCGCAGGATTCGTCTACGGTAAAATCAAGGAAGAAACGGGCTATGTCCACCATGCAGTTATCTTCATCCACGACAATCATTCCACCAGAACCCATCATGGATCCGATCTTAACCAGGTTGTCAAAGTCAATAGGAGTATCTAAATTTTCTGTTGTGATACAGCCTCCTGAAGGACCTCCTGTCTGGACAGCCTTAAAGGCCTTTCCTCCCAGGCATCCTTCTCCTACATCATAGATGACCTCTCGCAGGGTTATCCCCATGGGAACCTCCACAAGGCCGGTATTGACGATTTTACCACCTAAAGCAAAGACTTTGGTGCCTGCGGATTTCTCTGTGCCGAAGCTCTTGAACCATTCAGGTCCGTTCAAAATAATTTGAGGTATGTTGGCCAGAGTTTCCACGTTGTTGATAATGGTGGGCTTGCCCCATAATCCCTTGTTGGCCGGGAAGGGCGGCTTATTTCTCGACATGCCCCTAAAGCCTTCGATCGAAGCTATAAGCGCTGTTTCCTCGCCGCATACAAATGCACCGGCGCCCAATCGGATTTCAATATCGAAATCGAATCCGCTGTTTAGAATATTTTTGCCCAGAAGACCCATTTCCTTAGCCTGACCTATAGCTATTTTTAGCCTTTGAACAGCAACAGGATACTCAGCCCTGATATAGATGAAGCCTTTAGTCGCTCCGATTGCATATCCGCCGATTACCATGGCTTCAAGCACGGCATGAGGATCTCCTTCCAGAACGCTTCTGTCCATAAAAGCGCCCGGGTCTCCTTCGTCTGCATTGCAGACAATATATTTTTGATCGGCCTGGTTTTTTGCGGCAAAGCTCCACTTCATCCCCGTAGAGAATCCGGCTCCGCCTCTGCCTCTTAAAGTAGACGCCTTCATAAGCTCTATAACCTCATCCGGTTTCATGGACAGGGCTTTTGCAAGAGCCTGATAGCCGTCAACAGCGAGATAATCGCCAATGTTTTCGGGGTTAATAATGCCGCAATTTCTTAACGCAACCCGTTTTTGTTTCTTATAAAATTGAATGTCGTCCAGGTTTACGAGCTTGCCATTCTCGCCGCCGCCTATTGTATATTCTGCGACCGGCTGGCCTTTTATCAGATGCTCCGTGACGATGCGACCGGCTTTTTCCGGATCCACATGTATGTATGTGACTTTATCCTTGCCTTTTTCATATACTTCTACGATAGGCTCATAGCCGCACATTCCTATGCATCCTGTCGGGTCAACCTGAACGTTTTTGATTCCTTTGGAATCCACTTCATTTTTGATAACTTCGAGAACCGGCTTTGCACCGGCAGAAATTCCGCAGGTAGCCATTCCCACTACTACCCGATATCCGTCTTTGGTACCGGCGTTTGCTAAAGCTTTCGCTTTAATGTCTTTTAATACGTTTACACTGTTCATATCCGACACCTCTATCCTCTATACTTTTGCAGAATTGCAGGAATACGTTCCACGTCATCCAGCTTGCCGTATACATCGTCGTCGATCATCATGACGGGCGCCAACCCGCAGCATCCAAGACAACGGGTAGCGTCGACAGTGAATAATCCGTCTTCGGTAGTAGCGCCTATCTTAACGTTTAATTCTTCCATAACCCTGTCGACTATCTTTTGCGCACCTCTAACATAGCAGGCGGTGCCAAGACAGATCCCGATGTGATGCTTACCCTGCGGTGTGATATTGAATTGGCTGTAGAAAGTGGATATGCCGTACAATTCCGCAATGGGAATGCCGGTGTTTTCAGAAATGAATTTATGTACTTCCAAGGGCAGGTAACCAAAAATATGCTGCGCTTCCTGAAGTACCCCCATGGCGATCCCTTCGGTTCCTTTGACGGAGTCTATGTACTTTTTCAGCTCGACATAGCGATTGTCGTCTGTTTTGTTGCAGTTGCATTTGCACTCATTTTGCATTTTTTCATATCTCCTTCGATTGTCATTGTTATTTTCCTATCATCCAGAACGACCTAAAAATGTTACACCCCCTATCTGTTCTGTCCATTTCCACGGAGCTCAGGATTTAGGTAATACAGGAAATGGGAATCGTTTCTAGGTATGATTTCCGCTTTAATTTATAGAATTCGTACAATAATAAGGTAGCAGAAAACTGTCATTTTGGCAATAGTTTAGTCTGTTTTTGTTTAATTATTAACTTATCAAGCTATAAAATGGCAAACTAAAATTTAACTGGAAATATTCAGCAGTTGCTAGTATACTAAATTTAACCAAACAGGGAGGCATAAAGTGGCAGAAATTATCGTCATTGGCGGTGTTATGATCAATATCGAGGGTTATCCGTTTGATCGATTAATTTACGGTGATATTAATTCGGGCAAGATTAATATACATTATGGAGGGACCGGAAGAAACATCGCCGGGAATCTAGGCAGAATGGGTGCCTCCGTAAGCTTTTGTTCCGCAGTCGGGGACGATTTTATCGGCAAAGCGGCTGCAGGGGATCTTAGCTCTACGGGGGTGGACATATCCGGGATAAAATTCATGCCGGAGGAAAATACGGCAGCAGTCATATCCATATTGGATCCTTTAGATAATCTTGAGCTTGCTTTGTGCGGCGAGGATAATATGGAACGGGTGAACGCTGATTTCATTGCGGAAGCCGCAAAAAAGGCTGATAACGCTGAAATAATTGCGCTGGATACTGATCTTTTGCCGGATATTTTGGGCTATGCGGTGAAAGCCTTTTCAGGGAAACCTCTTTTTCTTGATGTGGTTTCCGCCATTAAAGCCGAGAGGGCAAAGAATGTCATCGAAAAAATTCATACGATCAGATCCAGCCGGAGGGGAGCAGAGGTTTTATCGGGGATAAAGATTACAGATCCCGCAGCTCTGGATGAGGCAGCGCTGCGGTTTGTAAAGCAGGGTGTCAGGCAGGTGTTCGTCACGCTGTCCGACGGAGGGGTGTACTACAGGAATAACAAGGCTGAAAGCGGAACGGTGAGGCCGGATGCGCCTTGTGCTTCGCAGGCAAAAGGAGCGGAGCATGCTTTTTCAGCCGCCATCCTGTACTGTTTTTGCAGGGGTTACGATATCCATAAAACGGCTGCTTATGGAATGGCAGCGGCATCTATCGCAATGGAATCCCGCCTTGCAGTGAATCCGCTGATGTCTGTTGCCGAAATCGAAGGGAGGATAAGATGAAGAATTATCTGGATATATCCCGCGAGGTCAAGCAGGCTATTGATGAAAAAAAACCGGTAGTGGCGTTGGAGTCTACCATCATAGCCCATGGAATGCCCTATCCGAAAAATGCGGAAACTGCTATGGAGGCTGAAGCAGCATTGCGCGGTATGGGCGTCGTTCCTGCAACAACCGGGATAATAAAGGGCAGAATAAAAGTGGGACTAACAGGCGAGGATATCCTTTATCTGGCACAGGCAAATCAGGTCATCAAGGTGAGCAGAAGGGATTTTCCCTACGTGTCCGCCAATCATTTGGATGGCGCCACAACGGTTGCAGGAGCTATGATAGCCGCAGAGGCAGCAGGTATCCGAATACTTGTCACAGGAGGTATCGGCGGTGTTCACAGAGGCGCAGCCGAATCGTTTGATATATCTGCGGATCTTGAGGAATTAAAAAGGACTGATACGGTTGTTGTATGCGGCGGTGTAAAATCGATACTGGATATCGGTGCCACCCTAGAATATCTAGAAACGTCCGGCGTACCCGTACTGACTTACGGATCGGATTGGTTTCCCGCATTTTATAGCAAAAGCAGCGGGTTTCCAGCAGATTTCAGGGTTGATGACATCGAAGTCATAGCAAGAATAATCGACGATAAATACGGTATGAGGCTTCACGGCGGCATGCTCATCGCATGCCCCATCAAAGAGGAGGACGAAATCCCTTTCAAAGAAATGGAAAGCGTGATAGAGAAAGCGTTGGCAGAATGCAGGGAGATCGGTATAACCGGCAAGCGGATTACTCCCTATTTATTGGGTAAAATTAAGGGACTTACAGAAGGCAAAAGCCTAGGGGCCAATATAAGTCTCGTTATAAATAACGCAAAGATCGGCGGCGAAATTGCGTTAAAATTGAACCGCCTGGTTTAATATCTGCAAAAAGTGGTATATACGTCATACTTTATCTTAAAAAATATCGGGAGGGAAATTGAATGAAGGACCTAAAAGGGACGAAGACGTTGGAAAATCTTTTAACAGCTTTTGCAGGAGAGTCCCAGGCTAGAAATAAGTACACTTTTTATGCTTCAAAAGCAAGAAAAGAAGGATACGAGCAGATTGCGGATTTGTTCCTTGAGACGGCAAACAATGAAAAGGAGCATGCAGAAATCTGGTTCAAGCATGCCTTTGGCATCGGAAGCACGGAAGAAAACCTCATCGATGCGGCTTTAGGCGAAAACTATGAATGGACGAAGATGTATGCAGAAATGGCTCAAACTGCAAGGGAGGAAGGTTTTACCGAAATAGCTCTCCAAATGGAAGCGGTCGCTAAAATCGAAAAGGAACACGAAGAACGTTACAGGGC
>CAZHBR010000006.1:0-867 GCA_964530755.1 uncultured Oscillospiraceae bacterium
TGAGAAATAAGTTGTCATATAACCCTTGTAATATATAGTAAATTACTGTATAATAAGGACAGTTCGTTTATGGAATCAGGCACTACAATGCGATTGCAGTGGAATGGCCAACATGGAGAAAGGGTGATTTACAATGCGAATCACAGATGTTCGAATTCGTAAAGTCAATGATGAAGGGAAGATGAAGGCAGTAGTTTCCGTGACTTTTGACGATGAATTCGTTGTCCACGATATCAAAGTTATCGAGGGACAAAATGGGCTCTTTATCGCCATGCCCAGCAGAAAGATGGGCGAGGGTGATTTTAGAGACATTGCGCATCCGCTGACCTCAGAAACTCGAAACCGTATAAAGGCGGCAATATTCGAGGAGTATGACAAGGTCCTGGAAGAGAAGGCGGAGGAGGAGTCTTTGGCCCATGCCTTCAGGGAGAAAGGCGGAGCAGATATGAATTCGGGAGATGAAGCTGTTTTGACCTGATGGGAAGCAGCCCCCGAGGCAACTGAATGTCACAGACAGACGGCCTGCACTCATATCATTACATATTTTATTTTTATACCGGTCCAAGCGGGCCGGTACTTTTTGATTCAAACCCGGGTCCCAAATCCTTGCCCTTAAGGGTATAAGATGCTATACTAATTTTGCAGGAAAGTAATCGAATCAATCAGTTTTAAAGAGGTAGCATGATGAATGAAAATGATGAAAGGATCCGTGAGCTCATCAAAGAGGCCGAACGAAAAGATGAGGCCAGGCTCAGGATCAACCTCATGCACATGAAAGGCGGCGTAATCTTTATGGATTGGAAGGCCGCCTATATTGATGCCTCTGTCAGGATAGGGGAGGGCTGCGTAATAGAGCCCGGCGTTATC
>CAZHBR010000006.1:877-3438 GCA_964530755.1 uncultured Oscillospiraceae bacterium
GAGACTCAAATCGGCATCAATTGCGTGATCGGCTTCAATACGCGGATTGCCGACAGCATTATAGGTGATGGAGTCACGATACAATCTTCTGTAATCCTGGAAAGCAAAATAGGAGATCGCAGCAAAATAGGACCGTTTGCCTATTTAAGACCAAACAGCAAAATCGGGAAAGACGTCAAGGTGGGCGATTTTGTAGAGGTCAAAAATTCCACCATAGGGGATGGATCAAAAGCATCTCATCTGACATATATAGGTGATTCTGATCTGGGCGACAACGTAAATTTAGGATGCGGTGTTATTTTCGTTAATTATGACGGCGTTAATAAATATCGTACCGTGGTTAAAGACGATGCCTTTATAGGCTGCAATGCAAATCTGATATCCCCTGTAACGGTAGGGGAAGGGGCCTTTGTAGCAGCAGGTACAAACGTAACTTCGGATGTGCCTTCGGGGGCACTTTGCATAGGGAGAGTCCGGTGCAAAAACATTAAAGGTTGGGCAGAAAAGCATCGACTGTTCAAAAAATAAGGCAAAAAAGAGGAGGCAGCAAAAAATGAAAAGCGGCGCATATGCAGATTTCAAAATATTTACTGGGAATTCTAATCCGGATCTGGCGGAAGAAATCTGTTCCATAATGGGCAAACCCCTTGGTAAGGCCACTGTCAGCAAGTTCAGCGACGGAGAAATATCTGTAAACCTGTGGGAGACGGTGAGAGGTATTGATACTTTTATAGTTCAGTCTACCTGCGATCCGGTCAATGATACTTTAATGGAACTTCTTATCATGATAGATGCCATGAAGCGGGCCTCCGCCGGTAGAATAAATGCGGTTATACCCTATTACGGTTACGCAAGGCAGGATCGTAAAACCAAAGCGAGGGATCCTATCACCGCAAAGCTCGTGGCTGACATTGTCAGCGCGGCAGGTGCCGACAGGGTAGTGACGATGGATCTACACGCAGCTCAGATTCAAGGATACTTTAATATTCCTGTGGACCATCTGCTTGGAATGCCTATACTTGTTAAATACTTCAAGGAAATGAGGCTGGACGACCTTGTCGTCGTTTCTCCGGATCACGGAAGCGTGACAAGGGCAAGGAATATGGCTCATCCATTGGATGCTCCAATAGCGATTGTTGACAAGCGCAGACCTAAGGCAAATGTGTCCGAGATAATGAATGTCATAGGGGATATCGAGGATAAGAACGTCATATTGGTAGATGATATAATAGATACGGCCGGGACGATCACAAATGCTGCAGATGCATTAAAGGATCTGGGCGCCAAAGAGGTGTATGCCTGCGCAACCCATCCGGTGCTCTCGGGTCCTGCGATGGAACGCATCAAAGAATCCTCAATCAAGGAGATGGTGCTTTTAAATACCATACCGCTGTCGGAAGAAAGGCGAATTGACAAGATTAAAATGCTGTCAGTTGCACCGCTTTTTGCCGAGGCGATGATTCGCATTTTTACCAATGATTCTATAAGCAGGTTGTTTGATTAAAGGATATGTATATTATCGTCGGCCTGGGTAATCCCGGGAAAAGGTATGAGCATACCAGACACAATATAGGCTTTATCGCGTTGGATATCCTTGCAAAAAAATATGGAATAAGGGTAGACAAGATAAAGTTCAAAGCTTTGGTCGGGGAAGGTATCATTTCCGGCCAAAAAGTTATGCTCGTAAAACCTCAGACTTATATGAATCTATCGGGAAACAGCGTCAGAGAAGCAGTCTCTTTTTTTCATTTGCCTTTAGAGAATCTCATCGTTGTGTACGATGATATCGATATACCTGCAGGAAGCCTTAGAATACGAAAAGGAGGCAGCGCCGGAACGCACAACGGCATGCGATCGGTCATTTATGATCTTCGGCAGGACGGTTTTCCAAGGATACGCGTGGGCATCGGCGGAGAAAGGAGGGCGAAATTGACCGATTATGTCACAGGAAGGTTCAGAAAAGAGGAAAGGGTTTTAATGGAAGAAAGTGTGCTTCGGGCTGTCGGCGCGTTGGAATGCATCCTTCTTCATGGTATTGACCGGGCTATGAACGAATACAATGTTAGAAAAATGGCGGATGAAGATCTCAAAGACAACGAAGGACCGGTAAAAGGATGAATGACACAGGAAACGGCCGTTTCGGCGTTATTCGCGATCTGGCCCTGAATACACATGGAATCGTCAATATAGCAGGCATATCAGAAAGCAGATCCGCAGCCATAGCAGGGCTGATTACAAAAGAGCGGGGCGGGCAGTGTTTAATAATAACGTCTTCTTTTGGAAAGGCGAAGCGGCTTTCAGAGGATCTATCTTTTTTTATTCAAAATAAAAAAATAATTTTGCTGCAAGAGGAAGAACACGTCCGGAGGTTATATGACGCAAAAAGCCATGAGGCTTTATTGCAACGGCTTTCGGCACAATTCCGACATTAATTCTTGACTTAAAAGTATCTTTGAGCGCCTTTTCAAACGGCTTTCTCTCATCACCCTCAAGCTTTGTTTCAACGAATACAGTCATTCTGTCCTTGCCGTTTTCATGGTCAATGAAAACCTGATATTCGC
>CAZHBR010000006.1:3448-5193 GCA_964530755.1 uncultured Oscillospiraceae bacterium
ATCGTTGTAATGCCTGCATCCGCGGCAGTAAAAAAAACGACTCCAAAGGAACTGTTTAACGAGCATCGCATCTTGCTTTTCAAAGAAATGCATATCGATCTTGACGATCTGATCAGGCGTTTGGCTCTGATGGGATATGAAAGAACATCCGCTGTGGAAGTGAAGGGCCAGTTCAGTTTAAGAGGCGGCATACTTGATGTTTTTCCGCCGAACCGCGAACTACCCTTTCGTGCAGAGCTGTTTGACACTTTGGTTGACTCCATTCGTTTCTTTGATCCTGTTACACAAAGATCCTCCGGACATGAATCAAGCGCAGCGGTATATCCGGCGCAGGTTATGGTGCAATCGGAATTTCTTTTTCCCCAGGGCGAAACCCGCATAAGAGCAGAATACGAATCCTTTTCGAAAAGGCTATCCAAGGAGAAGCGTGAAAAGCTTTCCAACCTGCTGGAAAGGTTGTCAGAATATATTGAAACCCAAACGAATTTACAATTTCTTGAGAATTATATTCACTACTTTTACGAGCGCCCGGGCTATATTTGGGATTATCTTAACGGAAAAGGCCTGATAATTATCGATGATCCCGCTAGAGTAAGGGAAGCCCTGGAGATATCCGAAAAGCAATATCAGGAGGATTTCAAACTTGCCCTTAGCAAGGGCGATGCGGCACCCGGTGATTATCAGGCTTTTTCCGGCCCTGAAGTTTTACCTGATGCCTATAAAAAGCATCCGGTTTTTCTTTTCACCCCCTTTCATAAGCAGATAAATGAGCCGGAATTTCATTCATCGGTTGTGTCCGTGATTTCGAAGCCGGCCCCCGTTGTCAGCGGGCGGATGGACTTTCTTGAAACCGAATTAAAACGATATGCAGAGCGCGGATACGAAACTGTAATCGTCTGTTCAACAGCAGAGCGTGTGCAGAATATGAAGCATTTCGTTGAAAAGGCGAAGCTTCAGGCTTCAGTAAAAGTGGAACAGGGAATTTTGCATGAAGGTATGGATTTTCCGGAAGAAAAACTTGCTATCCTTTGCGACAAAGATATATTTTTGTCGGCTAAATACAGAAAAACCGGAAGGCGAAGCAATGAGGGCAGACCGATAAAGGCCTTTACGGATATTCGCATCGGGGATTATGTGGTGCATGAGAATCATGGCATAGGGAAGTTTCTCGGGGTTGTTCAGATGGAGGTTCAAGGGTCAAAAAGCGACTATCTGAAAATCAGATATGCGGGGGAGGATCTTCTTTACATTCCGGTAAATCAAATGGATCTAGTTCAAAAATATATAGCATCTGACGCTGCCAATCCTAAACTCAACAAACTGTCAGGCAGTGAATGGAAAAAAACACAGGCAAAGGCCAAGGCGGCAATTAAGGACATGGCGGAGGAATTAATAGCCCTGTCCGCATCACGAAGCATGCAGCGAGGATACGCTTTTTCTGAGGACAGCCTCTGGCAGCGGGAATTTGAAGACCAATTTCCGTATGAGGAGACTCCTGATCAGTTAAGGAGCGTTCAGGAGGTCAAGCAGGACATGGAAAAGCATGTGCCGATGGATCGCCTGCTTTGCGGAGATGTAGGATACGGCAAGACAGAGGTTGCCGCAAGGGCGATTTTTAAATGCGTTACAGAGGGGAAACAAGCGATTATATTGGTTCCTACCACGCTGTTGGCCAATCAGCACTATCATTCTTTTAAAGAACGGTTTGCCTCTTTTCCGTTTAAGGTGGAAATGTTATCCCGGTT
>CAZHBR010000006.1:5203-18160 GCA_964530755.1 uncultured Oscillospiraceae bacterium
TGAAAGCGCCAGAAAAGGGCAGGTTGATATATTGATCGGTACCCACAGACTGCTTTCCCCCGATGTATCCTTTCATGATCTTGGTTTGCTCGTCATAGATGAGGAACAGCATTTCGGCGTTAAGCACAAGGAGGCCATCAAGCACCTTAGGAAAAATGTGGATGTGCTCACCTTGTCGGCTACCCCTATCCCGCGAACCCTTCATATGTCTCTTGTCGGCCTAAGGGATATAAGTCTTATAGAAGAGCCTCCTTTAGACAGGTATCCGGTTCAGACCTACGTTATGGAGCAGGATGACGAGATGATACAGGATGCCATTGAAAAGGAGATGGACAGGGGCGGGCAGATTTTTGTAGTGTTTAACAGAGTAAAAGGAATCTATAGGATCGCAGAGAGGATAGCCGGACTCGTTTCGAATGCAATAATTGCGGTGGCCCACGGACAAATGGCAGAAAGACAATTAGAAAATATAATGATGGATTTTGTAGACGGAAAAATCGATGTTCTAGTCTCAACCACCATTATCGAGTCGGGAATAGACATTCAAAATGTAAATACAATGATTGTATTAGATGCCGATCGATTCGGACTGTCTCAGCTGTACCAGTTAAGAGGAAGAGTGGGAAGGGGTAACAGGATGGCTTACGCCTATCTGATGTATCAAAGGGATAAAATACTTTCGCAAACGGCAGAAAAGCGGCTGCAGGCTATCAAAGAATTCACTGAATTCGGGGCCGGCTTTCATATAGCGATGCGGGATTTGGAGATTCGGGGGGCTGGGAACCTTCTGGGTTCAGAGCAGCATGGTCATATGGTAATGATAGGATATGAACTTTATTGTAAATTAGTAGAGGATGCAGTTTACGGGATGTCGGAAGGGAGCGTCGGAAATGATAGGGAAATAGAAACTGTGCTGGAGATCGATGTGGAAGGATACATCCCCTCAACATATATTGAAGATGATCTGGCGAAGCTGGATATGTACAAAAAAATTGCATCGATAAAAAATGAAAACGACCGTAAGGAAGTGAGTGACGAGCTTTACGATCGATTTGGAAGCATCCCGCAAGAGACTGCCAATTTGATGGATATTGCACTTTTAAAAGCGCTTGCACAAAAAGCGGGAATTGACAGAATTCATTGCGAAAAAAACAAACTTGTATTGGATTTCAAGCCCGAGGTCGGTCCAACACCTAAGAAGCTTGCGGAACTTGCGGGGGAGTATGGCAGAGATCTGCTAATCCACGGCGGAAGCCGTCCGTTCATAAAGCTGAATCTGCGCAGACACAGCGTATTGAACGAAGCTTCAGGCCTTTTGACAAGGCTGGCCTTGTAGAGTATAATCTGTTTTGTCTTATCCCCTTAAAACGGGGATATGAACTATGAAAAGGAGATAAAATAATGGGTCATAAGAAATGGACAATCTGTCTTTTGATTTTTTCCCTGCTGCTGTTTTTCAGTGCCTGCAGTGCGAAAGATCAAACGATTGTTAAAGTAGGAGATGCAGGTATTGGGGAAAGGCAGCTGGAGCAGTACGCGTACTTATATTGTTTTATTCAGGGTGACGATCCGGAAGAACTGTCGGATGAAAATCTGGAATATTTAAAATCGCTGCTTCTTGAAGATCTGATAGCGCTGAATGTTATCAGGACCCATTATAAGGATGATGAAGGCATACTGCCCGAGGATTACAAGGATTCCGTAAATGAATTTTTAAAAACTATAAAGGAACAAAAGCCGGCAGATCAATACATGAAAAAATATGGAATCAGCAAGAAGGCTTTGGAGGATTTTTATATAGATCAATTCTACAGTCGTGCATTTATTGAGGAGCTGTCTGCCGATATTCCAGAGGTAACGGATAAGGAAATTAATGAATATTATGATGAGAACAAGGATAGGTTCGAGGTTGACGAGGTTACAGCAAAGCATATATTAGTCAAAGAAGAAGGCCTGGCCGAGGAAATATTATCCAGACTAAAAAAAGGCGGTAATTTTGAGGAAGAGGCCAAGGCCCACAGCATCGACGGAAGCGGTGAAAACGGAGGAGATCTTGGAAGCTTCGGAAGAGGTTATATGGTTCCTGAATTTGAGGATGCCGCTTTTTCGCTGAATCCGGGCGAATTGAGCGACATAGTAAAGACTACGTACGGATACCATATTATATATGTTTCGGATAAAGAGCAAAGACTTAAGACATTTGATGAGGTTGAGGACAGCATTCGGGATATGCTGCAGAATACTTATTTGATAGAAGCATATACGGAAAAGATTGGAGAATTAAAAGAAGAAATCGGTGTTGAATATCTACTGGAATAATGATCCAAGCCTTTTTCTTCGCTGCATGTTTGAATTAACGAATATTACTTCATTTTTGTAAAATAATAAGGTCAATAAGAATTCATGCAGTTAAGAGAGGAAGACAACAGATATGAAAGCCACAGGAATCGTAAGAAGAATCGATGATTTGGGTCGTGTAGTCATTCCAAAAGAGATTCGCAGGACAATGCGGATCAGGGAAGGCGATCCGCTTGAGATCTATACCGATCGGGAAGGCGGAGTGATTCTGAAAAAATATTCACCCATAGGTGAATTGAATCAGTTTGCAGGGGAATACATCGATTCAGCCTATACCGTACTCGGCGACTCGGTGGTTGTTACAGATACTGACCAGGTAGTAGCCGTATCCGGTGGATCAAAAAGAGAATATTTAGAAAAGAGAATAAGCCCCGAAATCGAAAAGATTATTCAAAGTAAAACTTTCCGCCTTGTGAACGATAAGGAAGCCATTTCTCCCATAACAGGGGAGGAGGGTGAAAATTTGGATTATAGATCCCAAATCATTGTTCCTATTATATCCCAGGGAGATCCTATCGGGTCGGTGATTTTCTTCACTAGGGATGATGAGCGTGAGCTGGGGGATCTAGAACTGAAGACCGCGGAAATCGGAGCTAATTTTCTGGCAAAGCAGATGGAGAGCTGATCCGTGTGAATTGTTTTATGGAGTCTGAGCGCCGGCAGATGAGCAAAGCCAGCGCTTTTTCTTAGACTTCCATTTTTTTTTGTGCTATAATGTGCCGGTATGGAGGTGTGGACCGTGCTTTTCAAAAACATAACAATCCTGGATGAAGATCTTGAAATTAAAGAAGCTTGCTACGTAGGCATTAAAGATCGGAGGATCGACTATATTCGAAAGGAGATGCCCGAGTCAAGCTATGGACGTGTTTATCCGGGTAAAGGAAGACTTTTGATGAGCGGGTTTGTCAATTCTCACGCCCATACTCCCATGTCCCTTATGAGGGGCTACGGGGAAAACATGGGCCTGCAGTCTTGGCTGAATGAACGCATATTCCCCTTTGAAGGCAAGTTGAATGATAAAGATGTCTATTATTCAACATTGCTTGGCATAGCGGAATCTCTGCAATTTGGAATTGTATCATCCACCGATATGTATTATTTTTGTGACAGCATGGCCGAAGCGATACTGAAAAGCGGGGTCAAAAATAATCTCAGCAGGGGACTGACCTGTTTTAGCGATGATGATCTTTGGGATCTGGCGGCGTTTAAGGAATCCAAAGAATTGTTTCAGCAATACCATAACAGCGGCAACGGAAGAATTAAGGTTGACATGAGCCTTCATGCCGAATACACCTCCAATCCGAAAATCGCAGCGCAGCTTTCCGAATACACTAAGGAACTCGGAACCGGGATGCATGTTCATGTTTCGGAGACTGAAGAAGAGCATGAAGCCTGTAAGGAAAGAAATAACGGCAGGACGCCTATAGGTTATTTTAACGAGCTTGGACTTTTTGACAGCAGGACTACCGCGGCACATTGCGTCTATGCAGAAAAAGAGGATCTGGACATATTGATGGATAAGGGTGTGACTGTAGCCACCTGTCCCGTCAGCAACCTTAAACTGGCAAGCGGTGTATGCCCCGTGCCGGATATGCTAAAGATGGGAATAAATGTGGCATTAGGAACTGACAGCGTATCCAGTAATAACAGTCTAAATTACATAGAGGAGATCAAATTCTTTAGCCTAGTAAACAAAGAAAAATACGGGGATCCCACCTTGGTAACTCCAAAAGAGGCCCTATTTGCGGCAACCCGGGCAGGGGCATCAGGCCAGGGCAGAGGGGATACTGGCAGGTTGAAGGAGGGACATCTGGCGGATCTTATCGTTTTGGACATTGACAGGCCTCATATGCACCCGGTCCACGATCTTATAAATAATATTGTCTACTCCGCCTCAGGTCGTGACGTGGTGATGACCATGGTGGACGGAAAGATTCTGTATGAAGACGGTCTATTTTTCACAATCGATATAGAGCGAGTAAAATATGAGGTTGAAAGCTCAAGGACCAGGATACTGGCCGGTCTGAAATAAAATCAGTGCAGTATGCTTTAAAATCCTGTATATGCAAAGGAGCATATTAATGGGGAGAAAAACTTTCCTGCAAGGAGCTGTCATACTTGGCATAGCCGGGCTGATAATAAAGCTGCTTGGTGCGTTGTTCCGGATTCCCCTGGCTAATATCATAGGTGATACCGGAATGGGTTATTATCAAACGGCATACCCTGTTTATGTGCTGCTTCTGACCCTTTCCACAGCGGGAATTCCTGTAGCTATATCCAGAATGGTTGCAGAACGCAGCGCCGTAGGCAGATTGTTTGACGCATATAGGGTGTTTCGCATTTCCTTTTCATTGCTTTTTTGTATTGGAATAGTTTCATCCGGGCTTCTGTTTTTCGGAGCGGGCCCTATAGTGCGATATTTAGGGAACCCCGGTGCCGAATATGCGATGATGGCAATCGCACCGGCTTTGATTTTCGTTCCCTTAATGGCCTCTTTCAGAGGGTTTTTTCAAGGGATCCAGGACATGAAACCAACTGCCGTATCTCAGGTTGTTGAGCAGTTGTTTAGGGTGGTTGCGGGGTTATCTTTGGCCGTTTCTCTGGCAAAGAAGGGTTTGGAGCGGGCTGCATCCGGGGCTTCTTTCGGGGCGACCGCCGGATCTTTGGCAGGTTTGATTTCAATCGTATTGATCTATTTTAGCAGACGGAAGCAGCTGAAAACAGGATGGAGGAAGGGAGCATCGGGTTACAATGAAAAAAGTCTCGACGTTTTAAGCCAGATGTTCATTATCGCAATTCCTGTTACAATCGGGGCCGCTATAATGCCTATAATGAATACTATCGATGTCGCTATTGTTATCAAAAGGCTTACTGCAGCAGGATTCACCTATGAGGCGGCAAACAGCCTGTACGGCCAGCTCACTGGAATGGCCGGGCCCCTTATCAACTTCCCTCAAGTGCTGACACAGGCTATAGCTATGAGCCTGGTCCCTGCGGTAGCAGCATCCTATAAGAGAAGGGAGACGGAATTTCTTAAATACAATGTGGAGTTGGGCATACGTACCGCCTTTATTCTGGGCCTGCCAAGCGCCTTAGGCCTGATGATCCTTTCAGAGCCGATCATGTGTCTGCTTTATCCTGCTCAAAAGGCCAGCGCTGTGAGCGCGGCCCCCAGCCTGTTTATACTGGCTGCCGGCGTGGTTTTTCTTGCTTCGGTACAAACGCTGACAGGGGTCTTGCAGGGAATAGGAAAGCAGATGATTCCTGTTAGGAATTTAACGGTCGGGGCTCTGTTTAAGGTGCTGCTCACCTACTACTTGACGGGCATACCTGGAATAAATATAAGGGGGGCGGCTATCGGCACTGTGGCGGCATACATGGTGGCATCTGCGCTTAACATGGCTGCCGTCAGGCGACACACCGGTGCCGTCATAGACAGGAGGTTAACTCTGTATAAGCCTTTAGCAGCGGGCTTGGTCATGGGTCTTTGCGTATATGGTACACGCCGCTTGTTGTTTTGGATTATGAGAGAAGCTGCAGCCAGTGTAAATTTGTCGAATGCTATTTCTACTGCAGCTGCCATTATCGCAGGTGTTTTGGTGTATGGAATCATGCTCATTGCGATAAGGGCCATAAGCAGTGAGGAATTAAAGCTTTTGCCCCGGGGTGAAAAGCTGATCAGAATATTTTCGAGGTATAAGAAATGATGTATGAAGAGCTGTGTGCGGAGGGAACAACTGCGGCCTTGGCTTTGGAGCGCCTTGATCGCATCATCAGATTGCTTAGAAGCGACAAAGGTTGTCCATGGGACAGGGAACAAACCCATGAAAGTCTTAAGCCATGTCTGGTGGAAGAAACCTATGAGGCGATTGAGGCAATTGATAACGGGGATTGGGATAACCTTGAGGAGGAACTTGGAGATGTTTTGCTTCAGGTGATTTTTCATGGGCAATTGGGTGAGGAGTCAGGAGGTTTTGATTTAAGGTCAATAATTAACAGGGAATGCGATAAGATGATAGGTCGGCACCCCCATGTTTTTTCTAATAATCACATAGAAACTATTGACAGTGTACTTGAAAAATGGGAGAATATGAAAAGAAAAGAGAAGGAGGAAAGTTGGGTTGAAGCATTAGAGCGAGTGCCTAAAGCGATGCCCGCCCTGCGAAGGAGCTTCAAGCTTCAGAAAAAAGCAGCAGAGGCAGGTTTTGACTGGGACGATGCAAGCGATGCTTTCAAGAAAATTGATGAAGAAACCCGGGAACTATTAGACATACATGAAGCAGGTGATCTTGCCCGAACCAAAGAAGAATTAGGAGATATACTGTTTGCAGTGGTGAATGTCGCCAGATTTCTACGGGTGGATCCTGAAGAGGCTTTGAATGTCTCTTCGCAGAAATTTATAAGAAGGTTTGGTCTTGTAGAGAAATATGCGAGAAATGAGGGCAGAGAACTGCAGGAGATGACACTTGCAGAAATGGACAGGCTCTGGGAAGAGGCGAAAAAGCAAGAATGAATTCCGAATAATAGTGAAGTAAAAAATCAGATATTGCATCAGTTAAATTTTAAGGAGGTTAGGTTCGTGAATAAAGCTGAATTAGTTGCTAAGGTAGCAGAAAAAACCGGTTTTACAAAGAAAGATGCCGAAGCCGCCGTAAATGCATTTATCGATAGCATCGAGGATGCACTGGCAGTCGGTGAGAAGGTTCAACTGATTGGATTTGGCACATTTGAAACAAGACATAGAAAGGCCAGACAAGGCAGGAACCCAAGGAAGCCCGAAGAAATAATAATGATTGAAGCATCAAAGGCTCCCGTATTCAAGGCCGGTAAGGCATTAAAAGACGCTGTGAACAAATAAACCAGAAATCATACCTTAGGCAGCTTTGATGCTGCCTTTTTCTTTTGGAGGTAAAAAATGCGGATTGACAAGTTTCTGAAAAACTCGAGGATCATCAAAAGAAGGACTGTGGCTAAGGAAGCCTGCGAACAGGGACGGGTCATCGTTAACGGGAAGACGGCGAAGCCGGGCACCGAGGTTGCCGAAGGAGATATCCTTAAAATCACTTTCAGCGGCGGTGATCTGACTGTCAAGATATTATCGACTAAGGATCACGTGACAAAGGAAGAAGCAAGAAACATTTACGAGATTATAACGAAATATTGACAAAGAGAGTCGTATTATTGTACCATAACCATAATATTGCAACAATTTGGTGAGTTATTATGAAACTATGCAGCGTGCAGTTCATTAAAATTGTTATTTTATCCGGTTTAGCGTTGGCAATTATAGTGCCCAGCGTTTTGTGTATGCATTATGCCGTAAGGAATTTTCGGCTTTCTCATGAATTGATGATGATGAGGGCTATGTTGGAAAATCGAAATGCAGGTAAAGAAGTGCACTTACTGCTAGGTGATGCGGCCGTATCATGCAATATTGATGCAATCAGCTCGCCGGCTGACGAAATGGATTTTACCGGTTTTGAATATCAGCTGAAATATCCCGACCTATATGTTGAAAGAAAAGACGGCTTTGCGGAGGACGTTCAAAAAAGCGTATACTTGACCTTTGATGACGGACCTTCCGATATAACCTCTGAGGTGTTGAGGATTTTAAGGGAGAAGAATGTCAAGGCTACATTTTTTGTTGTATATAACAGCGGTGAAAAGGCAGCCGATCTTCTTAGAGAAATGATTAAAGACGGGCATTCCGCGTCCCATGTCTACAGTAAAATATATTCCTCGGTGGAAAATTTCCTTGAGGATTTTGAAAAAACATCTTCCTGGATAGAAAACGAAACCGGTTATAGACCTGAAATACTTCGGTTCCCAGGGGGAAGCGTCAACTTCCACAATCAAACAATTTACCAGCCCCTCATAGCTGAAATGCTTCGCAGGGGCTATGTTTATTACGATTGGAACGTATCTTCAGGTGATGCTGCAAAGAAAACAACTCCTTTATCTATAGCGAACAACACAATAAACGGGGCTGCAGGCAAGGCAGACAAAGTTATCGTTCTCATGCACGACGGACCCGGGAAGAGGGACACTTTAAGAGCTCTTCCGGAAATTATTGATACGTTGAAAGAATCGGGCCGCATTTTGTTGCCCCTTGATAACTCGGTGCGGCCTATCGCTTTTAATTACTGATACTATTATTTACGGAGGTAAGGTATGGGAACAAGAAGCAATTTCAAAACGGCGGTAAACGAATTGATGGCAGGTAAATTCACGTCAGGTGCGGAGTCATTTGATGAAAATCTCGAAGAGGGTTATCCTCAAGAGGATAAGGTACAGGCGGCAGGGCCTGCTGGGCAACCCGGCAGCAGATCGGGTGTCTATTCTGTTATCGCCGAGGGAACAATCATTGAAGGCTCGGTTTACGGGGATTCCAGCATTCAAATAAACGGGCGAATAAAAGGTGACGTAACTACAACAAAGGATATCATTTCAAAGGGGATTATCGAAGGAAATGTAAAGGCTGCAAATATCACTCTTTCCCACAGTTCCGTAAAAGGGAGCATAAGCGCTTCCGGCACACTTAGCATCGATGGAACATCTATTGCGGTTGGAAATATTGATGCGGCGAACCTTGAGGTAAGCGGACGGGTCAAAGGCGATATTAAAGTCAAAGATGCTGCAGTGCTTAAAAGATCCGCACTGATTTTAGGAAATGTGGTTTCAAAAACAGTATCTGTTGAGGCGGGTGCAGGGCTTAAGGGGGAACTGGATATATTCTCCGTGCCTATTCACGATAAAGATTTTAATGTTCAGTCTTTTTCTGATCCGGCTGTAGATTCAAAGGCGGAAAAAGAAACGGATGATGAACCGGCTTTTTTGACGAAACTCGGCAAGCAGGCGGATTTGGAAGAAAACGATTAACAAAGGTTATAGAACCGCAAAAATCGGCAATAATAACTAACGGCGGATGCATTAAATACATTTGCCGTTATATTGTTTTATTGGGAGAAAGTATGCGGATAGGTATTCCGGAAGGTCTGTTGTTTCGCCGATATGAAACGTTTATAAGAGAATTTTTCGGGCAGATAGGGGTGGAAGCCGTTTATTCAGGGCCATCTGACAGAAAAGCATTGGAAAGAGGTATCAGAACCTGTGTGGATGAAGCCTGTCTCCCAATTAAGATATTTCACGGACAGGTTTCGGCGCTTCTGGAATCCTGTGATTATGTGGCGGTGATGCGGCTTTTAAAATGTGAATACGGGGAGGCTATCTGCCCAAAATTTGCAGGTCTGCCCGAGCTTGTAAAAAGCGGTGTCGGAATCAAAGAAAATAGTGTCTTAGCCTTTACAAGTCCGCTGTATATGAATGATAAGAATCGATTCGGAAGGACTATGATCAAAGACGGTGAAAAGATCGGGATACCGCGAAGAATATCAAGTGCGGCTTTTGACAGGGCCTATCACAAGTTTTTTGCAGTGCGGGAAAAAAATACGGCAAGGGATATATTATCTTCTTTGAAACATCAAAACGAGACACTTTCTGTCGCTGTTCTCGGACACCCCTATAACACTCTTGATCCTTTTGTCAATATGGATCTCATTAAAAAATTCAAGCGCCTGGGGGTTATGGTTTTTCCCTGTGAGGAACTGCCGCGCGAGATGACAAAGGATCAATTCAATGGGCTCATAAAAAAGCCTTACTGGCGATTTTTTAACGATTATTACGGTACGGCGGGTTTTCTGGCAGATTCAAAGGCTGTAGACGGAATAGTGTATATTTCTTCATTTTGCTGCGGAACAGATTCCTTCACAATTGAAATGATAAAAGACAGGATCGGCGAATTTCCGATGTTGGTGGTGAAGTTGGATGAACATACGGGGGAGGCCGGTATAAATACTAGAATAGAGGCTTTTGCAGAGCTTCTGGAAAGGAGGAGACCATTTGAAAATCACATTTCCCAGGTTCGGTGACAGTCACAGGTATGCGAGGCTTTTTTTCCGGGAAATCGGAATAGAGGCGGTTATCCCCTCCCCAAACAGCAGAAAGGGGCTTGAACGGGGATCGCTATTGTCCCCGGAGGAAATATGTCTTCCTTTTAAGCTCATGGTCGACAATCTGATTTCAGCCTGGGAAAAAGGTGCGGATACGGTGATAATGCCCGCCACTATGGGACCCTGCCGCCTTGGTGAATACGGGGAGCTTCTCAGGGCTGTGCTCAGCAGGCAGGGATATGATTATCGGTGGATATTACTGGATTCAGCGACAGCTATCGGTATAAAAGAATTGCTGCACAGGCTAAAGGAAACGATTAAGGGCCGTAAATGCGATAATTATCATATCCTGCTTGCATTGACAGGTGTATACGGGGTTGTGAAAAAATTTGAGAAATTAGAGAGGCTCGCGAGAATCAGCGCTGCTTATGAGAAAACTTCCGGAACCTGCAAAAATATTGTGAGGACGTGCCGTTTTGGAATTGAGAATGCATCTGGCATTGAGGAAGCTGGCCGTTTGATTAAAGACAGCACGGAAGCTTTGAAGAAGGTAGATCTCGATACGACACTCAATCCCCTTTGGCTGCTTATCACAGGGGAAATATATACATGTATAGAATCCTTTGGAAATCAATTCATTGAAGAGCGATTGATGGATATGGGGATAGCTTTCGAAAAACAGATATCGATAGGCTGGTGGCTTGATCGCACTATCATTAATCCTTTTGGAGGGTTGCTGGCCGAATGGAAAAGGAATCCAGACCTGCCCTGCTGTATAGGCGGGTATGCAAAAGAAACAGTAGGTGAAGCAGGAAGATACAGAAAAGGCGGTTTTGATGGGATAATCCAGCTTCTGCCCGTTGGATGCATGCCCGAAATAGTTGCCAAGTCAATTTTTGACGGTCTGAACAGAGATGGTGACCTTCCTGTTTTATCCGTTATATTTGATGAAATGTCCATGGAGGCAGGGTATGTTACCCGCATCGAGGCTTTTACGGATATGCTGTTAAGAAACAAGATGATGAATGGGAGGACGGTGTCATCGAAAAAAATATGTTCTTTTTAGGGGTCGACGTAGGTTCTGTCAGCACAAATTTCGTTGTGATCGATGATGATCTTCACATAGTTAAACAATGTTATCTCCAAACGAGAGGGGATCCTATTGAATCAGTTAAGGCGGGGCTTGGGCAGCTGTCGGGAAGCTACAAGAACGAAGATATTAAGGGTGTAGGCACAACCGGAAGCGGGCGGGCCCTGGCTTCAGCCATAATCGGCGGCGATGTGGTAAAGAATGAGATTACAGCGCATGCTGTAGCGGCTTCGGCTTTTGATCGCGATATACGGACTATCTTAGAGATCGGCGGTCAGGATTCAAAAATAATCCTGTTAAGGAACGGAACAGTATCGGATTTTGCGATGAATACAGTGTGTGCAGCGGGTACGGGTTCATTTTTGGACAGACAGGCTGAGCGCCTGGGTTATAGGGTTGAAGATCTTGGCAGATTGGCATCCTCATCTAAAAATCCTGTCGATATAGCCGGCAGATGTGCGGTGTTTGCGGAGTCAGACATCATACATAAGCAGCAGATGGGATGTAATGTCGAGGATATCATTGCAGGTATGTCTAAAGCTTTGGTAAGAAACTATCTTTCGAATGTGGCAAAGGGAAAGCGCATTGAAGGGAAAGTGTGTTTTCAGGGTGGGGTTGCGGCGAATGAAGGAATAAAAAAGGCGTTTGAAGATGAATTGGGATGTGAGGTTATAGTGCCCTCGTATCATAAGGTAATGGGAGCATTTGGGGCAGCTATCCTAGCTAAGGAAAAAACTTATATTGAAAGAAGTGAAAGCCTTTTCCGCGGGTTTGAAACCTGTACAAGGCCTGTTGACAGCAGATATTTTCAGTGCACTGATTGTGACAACCAATGCCAGGTTATGATGCTTTACTCAGAAGGCACTAAGCTTGGATGTTTTTCTGACAGATGCGGAAAATACCAATAGGCTGACGGTTTAAGCCTCAATGTTTAATCAGCGATAAGCCTGCTCCTTTTTCAGAAAGAGCAGGCTTATCGCGCCAATGTCATTAAGTTAAGCCCAAAATCCCACAAAAACAAAAAAGCCTCACTTATTCGCAAAAATGAGGGGGGCTTTTTTTGGCGCTACATTCTAATACTTGATACAGTGACTCGTCGCTTAAATGCACTAAAAAACGCTTACCGTTATTACGCGATAAGCGTCTTTGGCTTATTTGTTGCCTTTAGCGCGGTTGTGTGTCTTGCACAGCATTTGACAGTTTGCAATATCAGTTGCACCGCCTTTGCTCCACGCTGTAACATGGTCTGCGTCCATCTCTGTTTCCTTATAAATCCGCTTTGCATTTGCGTCGTGCCCAATAGCACACAATGGACAGTTTGACTTGCCTTGTGCTTTTGCCTGTGCCGTTTGCTTGTTATATACAATTTTCTTTGTTTTAGGGTCAAAGACACGGACGCTTAGCAACTTTGTATCAACCTCGCCCTCTAGGATATATTCAAAGATTCCGCGTCTATCTCCAATCTGTGTATCTACAATTAGCTCATCAACCCGTGCAGCAACCTTGCTTTTTGAATATGCGTTTTTATGAAAACGTCGATACAATGAACCCCAATCAAGG
>CAZHBR010000007.1:0-17185 GCA_964530755.1 uncultured Oscillospiraceae bacterium
TTACAGATAATTTTTATGCAGAAAGTTCTTGCCAAAGATTACTTGACACTAACAAGAATAAAAATTGTATTGAGCAAATTGCGTTGATATGATAATCTTATATTGTGGGAATGAAGTTCTCCCTTGGCTAAGTCCAAAACCGCTTTTATGGCTGATGGCTTCTGTGATTCTAGGTAATTGCAACGCATTAGCTTTTTTTATGCGCTGCGAATGAAAAGGAGAGAATTTCATGTTACTATCACTTGCACTGATTTTTCTATGCGGCATGACGCTCGGAAGTATGTTTAAGAAGCTAAGGCTGCCCAGCCTGTTGGGTATGCTGCTGGCAGGTATTCTAATTGGCCCTTATGTATTAAATCTGCTTAACCCGACCATTTTGAGCATATCAACTGATTTAAGGCAAATTGCACTTATAATTATTCTATTATGGGCAGGTCTAAACTTGGACATCAATGACTTTAGACGTATGGGCCGCCCAGCCATTCTTATATGCTTTATACCTGCCTGTTTTGAAATAGCGGGCATGTTCATATTAGCCCCTATATTTTTAGGCATCACACGTCTGGAAGCCGCTATTATGGGAACTGTGATTGCCGCTGTTTCACCTGCGGTCATCGTACCAAAAATGCTGAGGCTAATGAAAAGCGGCTATGGCAGAAGTAAAAACATTCCGCAGATGATCCTGGCCGGGGCATCGGTGGATAATGTTTTTGTTATCATCCTTTTCACAGCATTCACAAACTCCGCTAAGAATGGCAATGTTGCACTTCCGGGTTTTTTAACCATTCCGACCTCTATTATATTTGGATTAATTGGGGGCATTATCACGGGACTTTTTCTTGCATTGTTATTTTCTAAGTTGCATGTCCGTGACAGTGGCAAAGTGATAATCACCTTGTCTTTTTCCTTTTTGCTAATAACAATAGAGCATGGCCTAACGGGTGTAATTAGCTTTTCGGGGCTTCTTTCGATTGTGGCAATGGGCGCAACCTTACATCAGAAAAAGCATGAGCTTTCTAAAAAACTGTCGGGAAAATTTTCAAAGCTATGGGTTTGCGCAGAGGTTCTGCTTTTTGTTTTGGTCGGCGCGGCAGTCAATATCAGCTATGTACTGAAAGCCGGACTTATCGCGATAGCACTTATTTTCTGTGTATTGGTTTTCCGTATGGCCGGCGTGTTTGTTTGCCTTATTAAAACTCCGCTAAATAAGAAAGAGCGTGTCTTCTCTGCTTTGGCCTGTATACCAAAAGCCACGGTGCAAGCAGCCATTGGCGCCTTGCCCCTTGCGATGGGTCTTGCTTGCGGCGACATTATTCTTACCGTTGCGGTGCTATCCATTTTAATTACAGCCCCTTTGGGTGCTGCTCTTGCCGATGCAACCTATAAAAAGCTGTTAGACAAAGAGACAATTGATCTAAAAAGAACAACAGGTATACCAGGGGTGAATAGGGCACGCGAGCGACTTAATTATTTTAGCAAATAATAAGGCTAATGAACCACTATTCAAATATGGTATATATAAAAATAGTGAGCAAATAGTAATGTCAGTTTGCTGAAGGATATAATTCCACGATGTATCATGTAATAATTCAAATGCATGTCAGTATCATTTATAACCTAAGGGCAATAGATTCTATGTTATCCATAGTAAACCTTTACTTACTAAAGTTATTTTATCAAGAATTACTACTGGAATGCAAAATGGATACCTTGATTTAATCTCATGATATCCATTTTTAACGTTGGATTTGGTGGACCCAAGGGGAATCGAACCCCTGACCTCTGCGTTGCGAACGCAGCGCTCTCCCAGCTGAGCTATGAGCCCTTGCATTGACATATGATGATAAATAAGTTACATAAAAATGGTGGGGACAGCGGGACTCGAACCTGCGACCTCATGCTTGTGACGCATGCGCTCTAACCAACTGAGACTATGCCCCCACTTCAGGTTTCTATTTACCAAGCGGCTATCATATTTTATTACTATTTACCCAAAGTGTCAATGAGTAGCGACCATTAATTCTGATGACGGCCCATAGCATATGACCGTGACCACCGCTATTCGTTTACTTCTATTATGTAGGGCATAGGCCAATACTGACTTGTTCCCATATTCTTGACCGCTGTTGTACCATCCAGATATGTAATTGTAACCTGGGATTCTACGGAAACGCCCTCCGCTCCTTCCATTAAAATATTTTCCTCCCCTTTCTTAAGATTTGGATTTTTTTTATAAATTTTAGGGGCTTTTACCTTGTTCAAAACCTTATGATTCCACTCAATAGATGGTGCCTTTTCCCTTCCATATAATGCTACATAAAGCCTGTTTTCTATACCCTTCGCCCAAATGAGCACAGGATATCCGGTGGTGTTTTTGAACTTCAAATCCTTAGAGCCGTAGGCCACTGTCGCATCCTGCCCGTAGGGAACATATGATACGGGCATGAAATGATTGAAGCTTTCTAGTATCTCTAAATTGCCGGCTACTGAAACATTGTATAAGGTGGTTGCAACCTTGCACACACCCCCTCCAACTGTGCTTATTATGTCGGAGCCTACATATGATTGACCCGTCTTATATCCTTTTTCTTCATTATAAGGTCCGATTGAACCGTTTTGTGAAAATACTTCATCCTTTTCAAGCACAGTTCCGGCTAATGAGCTTGCTGCCAGATGAACATTAAATTCTTCACCGGGCGACGGGTTATTTAACACAGTACAAAAAGCAGACATTAAAACCTGTGTATCGTATTTTTTTTGTGCACGCAGGAATTTACTGTCGTTCGCCCACGGTAAATTGACAACAGCCCCCGATACATCGGGTACATCTATCTTTATCCCGCCATCACCTTTCACATCGTGCGGTGCCACTACCGCAAAGGATGCTATAGCTAAAACAATCAAAACCGCACACAGCCTTTTTTTCATATTTAACCCTCGCATAGCTGAATTTTATATACTATTATAATATAGTTTTAACGAAACGTTAAAATGAGTATAAAATATTCTATGCTTATACAATTATCAAAGGGCAGCACTATTTATTGTTAATGAGACGGGAATAAAATAGGTACAGCGAACTATTCCACCATACCCTTTCTCACTTTAAGATTTAATAACAGTGTATCGTTTTTGGGTGTTCAGCCACCACCTCCCCGATGATGCTCGCTGCCGGGGTTTTCTTTTCCCTCAGCCTTTTTATCAAACTAGCGGCCTCATCCTTTGAAACGGCAATAAGCAGACCGCCTGACGTTTGCGGATCAGAAAAAATATCGATAAGAATGGTATCGACTGATGCATCGACCTTGAGATGGGCTTTGCAAAAGTTTTGATTCGAATAACCCCCTCCCGGGATGAGTCCCATAGAGGCGAAGGCTTCCGTATCAGGAATTATAGGAACCTTCTTAGCATCAATTTTCATTCCGACATTGCCCGCTTTAGCCATTTCCAGACAGTGACCCAACAACCCGAATCCGGTGATATCGGTGCATGCGCTTACACTTAACCCTGACATCGCCTCGGATGCACCTTTATTTAAAGTTGCCATAAGCTCGGTTGTCTGTTTCGTGGCCTCTTTATCCAGAAGGCCTGCTTTATGGGCAGTGGCTAAGATCCCCGTCCCTAAAGGTTTTGTGAGAATGAGAATATCCCCCGGCCTAGCCTTGGCATTTGTAAGGAATTTTTGCGGATGGACTATGCCTGTTACCGACAATCCAAATTTTAGTTCTGGATCCTCAACACTGTGACCCCCAACCAATGTTGCGCCTGCTTTATGAACCATTTCCAATCCGCCTTGCAGAATCAAACGCAACACTTCCTTATCCATATCTTTGATAGGGAAGCAGACTATATTCATTGCCGTAAGGGGCTTTCCACCCATAGCATACACATCGCTGAAGGCGTTAGCAGCAGCAATTCTTCCAAAATCATAGGGATCGTCCACAATAGGAGTAAAGAAATCCAAGGTTTGGATGAGCGCGATATCATCAGTCAGCCTGTATACACCCGCATCGTCAGAAACATCCAGCCCCACAAGCAAATTCGGATCCTTTTCTATTATCAAATCCTTTAAAATATCTGTTAAGTCCCCCGGACCTATTTTCGAAGCTCAGCCTGCGGCCCGGGCATTTTTTGTAAGCATATAACAATTATTCATTTAGTTTAAGCTTCCCTCCTTAGTCGTAAAAATATGCCAAAAAGTATGGCTATGAGTTTAATAATAACACATAACGTACTTTTAAGGATAGTCTTAGCCTGTAAAACAAATCAATCTATTTTAACCAGCGTTTATCAAAAAAGGCCTTGGGTATTAAATAAAGAAGCCCTTTTCGTTAATTGAGGTAATTACAATGTTTAATTATATTATTACCAATTTATCAACCGTAATAGTGGCCGCAATTTTAGTTGCGGCTGTTGCAGTTGCAATCACGATAATTATTCGCGATAAAAAAAAGTATGGTAATTTGTGTGGCCGCAGCTGCCAAGGTTGTCCAATGGCTGGAAACTGCCAAAAAGAAAAGGAAAAGGAAAATAGGAAACAAGCAGTTTAATAAGTTAGAACCGGCATTCGATAGATTTGATCCGATCGTATAGAAATTGATTGACCGGAGTTGAAATTCCATGCTTTTTACCAAGCCTGATCACAGTACCGGAAAACAATTCGACTTCGGTCATACGTTTAGCCTCTATATCCTGGGCCATTGAAGGTTTGCCATCAGGGCTTAACGCCATTACAACCTCTAACCAGTAATTCAGGTCTTCATAGGTCTGCGGAAACCCCTCCTTATGTGATATTTTAATGACCTCCTCCATTGCCTTGATCATCGTATCCCGAACCACCCCATCAGTCTGTATGGCTCCATAAGTACCCCCATAGACGCTGATCGCTTGATTAACTCCGACATTCAACATAAATTTCCCCCACATTCGTTTCCCCATATCGATTTTAACTTCGTGGGGAAAATCCGTGCGTAAAAAGAATTCCGTCACAGCCTCCGTTTTTTCAGAAATTATGTCCGGTTTGCGGTCACCAAAACACAGCATGCCCATATTCTTATACTTTAGGCTGTTACCGATTCGAATCCCATCCATGCCTTGCGCAACACAATATAGTATATTGTCAAATCCATAGCTTCTTCCGATAAAATCCTCGCTGCTGATCCCATTCAATGCAGAAAGTATTATCGTATCCTTTCCGATTTGATTTCTCATATCATGTATTGCATTATTCAGGCTGCCGAATTTTACAGTAAAAATAGCCAAATCGGCAGGGACGCCTTTTTTCTCGGGCAGGACAAAGTTAAAACTGCATTTCTCGTTATTGCAATAGACAGGTTTCTCAATATATCCTTTTATTCTCTTTTGATCAGCAATTATGCTAAGTGCCTTAAAGGGCATTTTCTTTGACAGATGATGTCCAAAGAGAATACCCAGTGCACCTAAACCGATTATGCTTACCGTTTCTATTCTTTTTATTGTCATCCGATTTTCTTTTTTGTTCAGTCTATTGCATCATTTTACTATCCGTTGGGCTATAAATCAAGTATGTGTATTGTATGGTTAGTGTCAAATAATCTTTGGCAAAAGCCTTTTATACAAATTTCCTGTTAATTTTATGGTTTCTAAATGCGTTCCTCGGTCCTGTTGACATGGGCCTGGCCCTTTGGACTCCCAGCTTTTCAGGCAGAAATAAACTATTTTTATAAGTGCGTACTCGCCTTTTGATGTTTCATTCGCTTTGCAACGCCATCGCAAACATGGTGCTCCATAGTCCCTAAATTACGGTACACAAGGCCCTCCGGCGGCTCTGGCAGATTAAGACCCCTTTCCTGATATGGTATTAACCCATCTTTGTTGTTTTTAAAATATTCATATAGCTCCGTTAATTACTTTCGTTCTTTTTCATTTTCAGCAAGTATGGATTTAGCTTTTATGTACACAAGTAATTCTTCTATCCGTTTATCCGATAAGAGCCTTCTTATGGTTTTCCTTTGCTCCTTATCACTTACCTTTCTTGTAATCTCGCGATTTTTGTGAAAGGAATCAAGTTGATAATGTGTATCCGTGTCAACTATCCCCGCCTAAATCCAGCTTCCTCCGTCACCATTTAAAATCCTTATTTTTATCTCATCTGTATTAAATACTGAGGCTATGGTCCCCTTTTTTCCTTTGAAACAATCTCGAATCTTCAAATCCAGATATCATTATTTTGTTATTTAATACGTAGCGATTCTTATTTTCTTGAGCCCAGCCGTCATATGCTACGGCCATCTTCATTTCGCTTTTTCGTCCCTTTATAGGCCTATCCTTGCCCTGCATGTTAATCCATACACCATCAGCTTCTCCAAAGAGGATTGACGTTACAATATCCCCTTTTGCCTGACCTAAATCTGAAAGCCTTTTATCACTTTCTTCGTTTTGCGAAAGCCTTTCGCCTATTTCCTGTACCACATTAAAGGCGCCGCCATGGCTGATGGTTTGTCCTGTCATCTTGCTGATCTTTTTTGCAGATTCTCTGAAGGAGCAGACACTTGCGCAATCGACTATCATGGAGGCAAGATTAGAGGAGATTTTATCAAATGATTCCAAATTAAGGGCCTCAAAAGATACACATGTACCTTAGTCCCATTTTCAGTCTTCGTTTCATACACTGTTTTTCTGTAAGGAACTTCCCCCATTAGAGTTTTCAATGTTGTCGTATGCTTACCTTTATGACGGTATTTTTGGCTGTCACGGGTTATCATTAGATGCTCATCCATGCGGACTAGCACCTGCTCCAGTAGCCCTGCTGCAAATTCACAACCAATCCTAAAAAATTCTTCTTCCAAAGCCTTTTTCTGATAGCATTTCTTTTAACATACAAATCCTCCTGTCTTGTTTTACTGGTAATTTAATACTACAGGTTTGTTTGTATGTAGGGAAGAGGGTTTTACCTTCTTCCCATTTTTTAATGCTGTTGCCAGTGAAAATTATACTTTAAGTATTGTATGGTGTAGCTTTTTTATCATCTGCGGATCTGTCTAAAGATTTCATTAAGTAAAAGAATATCTATCAAGTCCTTAAACAGACCTCTTCCTCTGGATCTTCTAAAGAAAGGCATCATCACCGGTTGAGCCTCATCCTGATCAAAGTAAGGGCTACCGGCAGATGCCATTTTCGCCATATCCGGGTATAATCTGCACAAATCGCTGCAGATCGAATCTGACATGCGTTCTATTTCACTTTGCGAAGGTATTTCGTTTGACGAAGCAAGCAACTGATCGCTCATGGCAAGGACGTAAGGTTGTATCCGATAATAGACATCGGGATAAGCGGGCTTAAACGTGTCCCCCTCGAATTTTGGTTCTTGCGCTTCCTTTGCAATACCCCAATCTGTGGATGTTAATGTCTGCATTATGATTCCTCCAATACATAGAATTCTATCTTAATATATGAATTGGGGGATATTTGGTTACATATCATTCGATTTTACAAACATACCATGAGGATCGACTGCCTGTATTCACAACGCTTACATTTGAAAAGATATCTTGCAGCTCCTGTGTCACCTGTTTAATGAAGCTGAAATAGTCCCCCCCTTCAAGCCTCTCGGCGATATCGGTGATAAGAGAACGTTTCTTGTTATAGTCTATCAGTATAACCGAATACCTTGCTACCCGTTTCATCTCGTAATACATGATTTTTCTTTCAAAACCGTTTAATCCATGTGCAACAAAGGATGCTATGCTGACATCGAAGCTTTTATCTTCAAACGGCAGCCCCTTCAAAACATCCGCCTCAATCAAATCAATACCGCGGCCGAGCAATTTTCTTTGTGCGGTTTTTAACATTCCCGGACTTAGTTCAACGCCGGTAACACTAATACCCTCTTTATGCAATACATAGCATAAGGCCCCGGTGCCTGAACCCACATCAAGAAAGGTTCGCCATTTTTCCAGCGGAACCATAGCTTTTGCTTTTTTTAAATGCCGTTGATACATTCTTACTTGATATCTGAAAAACAGGCTGTAAAACGGGGCTATTTGGTCAAACAACATTGAAGACCTATCCTTCCTTATAGCATCCTAACACTTCTAAATGCCCGCAAGAGGCTGCTGCCTGCCTGATTACAAAGGCAACCTTTTCATCTAGAATATTGCCGCTTATATCGCAAAAAAAACAGTATTTCCCCCCCGACATAGGTCTTGATTCTATGCGGGTCAAATTCACCCCGCCTGCCATAAACGGAAACAGAACCTCAGCCAAGGCACCGCTTCTGTGGGCAGCCCTGAATATCATGCTTACCGCATCGCATGTTTTATCGTACTCAGGACTATCAGAGATGGCAATAAAGCGGGTTTTATTACCTGGGTCGTCCATAACATCTTCGGAAATTACCTCTAAACCGTTCAATAAAGCCGCACGCCTTGAGCCTATCGCTGCATTTCTTTTATTTCCCTCCTTGGCAATCATGTTGGCAGCTGCTGCGGTATTGCTGCAGGCCGCTAAATCCCAAGGTTGATCTTTTAAAAAGCTGTCGCACTGCTTAAACCCCTCTGGGTGGGAATAGACCGTGCGAATGTCGGAAAGCCGTGTTCCGGGAAGACCTATCAGACAGTGCTTTACTTCTATCCAGGTTTGACCCACTATGTAGCAGCCATATCTCCTAAGAAGGTCATAAACTTCACCTATCGCACCCGTTTGTGAATTTTCAACGGGAATAATCCCGTAGCTGACCTCCTTGCTGCTCACCGCTTTAAAAACATCCTCAAAGCGCCTGTAGGCTGTTCTGTTCTCATTAGGATAAAGCTTCAAAGCAGCTTGTTCTCCAAAGGCTCCGGGTGCGCCCTGATAGGCAATTTCCGTATTCCCCTTTTCAGGTGACCGGGGCGAAGGAAGCAAATCCGCCTCCGCAACATCATAAAGCTGCTTTCTTTGCCAGATCTTAGACAGGGAAATAAGGGCTCTCATAAGTAAGCTGATTTCGCTGCTGTATCTTCTGTCGGTCAGTGAAAGAGCCCTTTCTACAATAAACTGCTCCCTCGTTTCATCGGAAAGTGCAAGGTTGCCCTTTTTTTTAATGTCTGCGATTTCCGTTCCAATTTCCATTCTTTTTTCAAACAGGGACAATAGTTCCTTGTCTATAAGATCCAATTTGCCTCTGGCCTCTTCAAGCCTTTTTTTTTCAGTCATGATTTTCCTCCTATTAATTTATAGCTGTTCGAACTGCTTGAATTTTTTTCATTAAACTGTGAAATACCTCCGGAGTAATGGACTGCTGTCCGTCACATAGGGCATGCTGAGGCATATTGTGAACCTCTATAATCAGACCATCCGCTCCGGCGGCAACTCCCGCCAGGGCAAGCGATTCTACCAAATACCAATATCCTGCTGCGTGCGATGGATCTATAATAACCGGTAAATGAGTCTTCCTTTTAAGCACCGGCACCGCTGAAATATCAAGGGTGTTGCGTGTAGCTGTTTCAAATGTTCTTATCCCTCTTTCACAAAGCATTACCTCCGGACTTCCGCCCACCATCAGATA
The DNA here is from genome assembly GCA_964530755.1 of uncultured Oscillospiraceae bacterium. Lineage (GTDB taxonomy): Bacteria > Bacillota > Clostridia > Peptostreptococcales > Anaerovoracaceae > CAYRNC01. The sequence goes on from CAZHBR010000007.1 coordinate 9,524, forward strand.
TTCTGCCGCCATCAGCAATTCATCAATGGTAGATGATATTCCTCTTTTTAACAGCACAGGCTTCTTGAGCTCCCCCACTTGCCGCAAAAGTCTGAAATTTTGCATGTTTCTTGCCCCGATCTGTATAATGTCCACATCTTTTTCAAATACATCCAGATGTTCGGCAGATAAGAGCTCCGTAACAATAGGTAAACCGGTCTTTTGGCTCGCAATTTTAAGCAGTTCAAGGCCGTCTAACCCCAATCCGTCAAAAGCGTATGGAGAGGTTCGGGGTTTAAATGCCCCTCCCCTCAGAAATGAAGCCCCTGATGCGGCCACATCCCTTGCGATAGACAAAATCTGTTCTTCACTTTCCACTGAGCAAGGTCCTGATGCAACGGCAAAATTCCCGCCGCCGACCTTCCTGCCTCCGACATTTATTACAGTATCATCAGGATGAAAATTCCTCCCTGAAAGCTTATAGGGTTCTTGGACTTTTATTACTGTTTCGACAAAATCCAAGGTTAGGAATGCTTCTGCGGTCAATACGGAGGTATCCCCTGCAAGCCCCATCATCGTAGTAGTTTCACCCTGAATATCCTGCACTACGAAGCCTTTTTTCTGCATTTCCGCCCTGAATGTTTCTGCCTTAGCCGGATCTGTATTTTTCTTCAAAACGACAATCATTACCGATCTACCTTCCCTTCCAATGTTAATTCTATCTCCTGATACATTACATCCAAATCGAATTCTGCCTCCAAAAATAGCTTATCTGCCAGCAGACCTTGATATATCAGCATTCCTAACCCGTTTTGTATGTTCAAGCCTTTTGCCTTTGCTTCAGTTAGAAGGCGGGTCCTAATCGGCCGATAGATCAAATCAAATATCAAAGAACCTTTTGCCGGCCTGTCTAAAAAGGAAAAATCGTTGAAATCTTCATCTGTACCGGCCATCCCCAAAGGAGTAGCATTTATTATCAGGTTCGAACCCCTGGCCCTAAAGGATATTTCATCCAAGCCTCCAAAATGCACCTTTATACCATAAGATTTGATCTCATCTGCCACTTCTTTTGCCCTATCCTGTGTCCTTGCAAGTATGGCTACACTTTCCGCTCCCTCCAAAGCCGCTTTAATTGCCAATGTACGGGCGGCCCCTCCGGCTCCCAATATCAGCAAGTTGCTGTTCTTTAACCGATAACCCGCCCTTTTCAAAGAAAGAAGAAAGCCATCGCCGTCAGTATTATGGCCGACGAGCCTTCCGCGGCAGTTTATAACGGTATTTACTGAATGAAAAACCCGCGCATCTCCCCTTAGTTCATCCAGGTAGGCTATTATATCGGTCTTATGGGGCATGGTGACATTAAATCCGCTGATTCGATCCGCCGCAACCCTTTTCATCCACTTTCCCAGCTCTCCTTTTTTAACTTCTTCCTTAAAGTATTCCCCTTCCTTTACTAAACGCTTAAATACCGGAAGGTGTATGCAAGGAGATAAACTGTGTTCAATAGGATCACCGATGACAGCAAATCTCATTTTACCATTCATATTTTTCAACGCGCTATACCTCCTGCATGAGATCTAAAATGCATAAAGCGAGGCAAGACTCCACCACGGGCACCACTCTTGGAACAATACAAGGATCATGCCTGCCTTTAATTTCAATTGTCGCATTGAGCATTTTTTCTATATCCACCGTATCCTGGGGCTTGCCGACAGAAGCCGTAGGACGCACAACTACGCGGAAAACGATGGGCATGCTGTTAGAAATGCCGCCATTGATTCCACCGCTGTGATTAGTCACTGTTACAATTTTGTCCTCTGCCAGCCGGATCGGATCATTAGCTTCGCTTCCCTGCATGGAAGCGAGGCCGAATCCCTTGCCAAATTCTATTCCCTTTATACCGGGTATTGAAAACATCATCGCCGATACCACACTTTCAACAGAGTGGAAGAATGGCGAGCCAAGACCTGCAGGCAGACCAAAGGCGGCACATTCTATAATCCCTCCAACGGAATCACGCTGCTCCTTTGCAAGAAGGATAGCGTTTTTCATTTCCTTCTCAACATTCAGATCTAATAGCGGAAAGGGGGAGGCACGAAATCCGTCCAATATCTCTTTATTTATCAGGGTAAGTTCTTTGTCCTTAGCCTTTCCTATCTGATTAATATGGGCACCGATAACTATCCCCCGCCTGCCTAGACTCTGTCTTGCAATGCTTCCTGCAAAGGTCAATGGAGCCGTGAGCCTTCCGGAAAAATGGCCGCCCCCCCGATGATCTTGAAATCCCTTATACTTCATAAATGCCGTATAATCCGCATGACCCGGCCGCAGGAGGTTTCTATTGTAGTCCGCAGGCCGCCTGTCTTCATTCATTATAATGCCGCAAAGGGGTGTACCTGTTGTTTTACTGTTATATAATCCAGATAGTATTCTGACCCGATCTTTTTCTACTCTAGCGGTAGAAAAAACATTTGTCCCGGGCGCCCGCCTTGACATATCGTATTCTATTTCGTCTTCATCTAACCTTTCACCGGGAGGAAGCCCGCCGATAACGATGCCTGTTCCCTCTCCGTGAGATTCACCAAATATAGACAGGGTTATGTTTTTCCCCCACACATTACTCATTTTTCCCTCCCTTTCCTCCTTTGAAAAAATCATCAAAGAACCCTGGATAGGATTTTCCGACGCAATCCGCCCCCTTGATGATAACGGGGTTTATACTTCTTAATGAGGCTAAAGCAAGCGCCATTGCAATCCGATGATCGTTATGCGCATCCGCCTCGCCGCCGATAAGTGTTTTTACACCGTTTATTTTAAGCCCATCTTCTCTTTCCTCTATATTCGCACCCAGGCGATTCAATTCCAAAGACAATGCATGAAGCCGATCGCTTTCCTTAATACGTAAACGTTCAGCATTTATTATCCGGCTTTCTCTTTTATAGAAGTAAAACAGCGCGGCAAGAGGGGGAACCAGATCAGGAATATCCTCCACACTTACAGTAACGCCTGTAAGCAAGCCGGGACATGCCCTAATTTGTCCGTTTTGGCCAAACTCCACCTCGGATCCGCAACTTTTGAGAATATCTATAATAGCCCTGTCACCTTGTAAGGAATCCCTGTTAAGTCCAAGACATTCAACTGCATGGCCAAGAGCCCCCGCAGCTAAAAAATATGCTGCTCCCGAAAAATCTCCCTCGATCATATACTTACGGCTGCTGTAGCTTTGATTTCCTGGAATTATAAATTGCTCATATCCCAGATTCTTCACGCTAACCCCAAAATCCTTCATAACCTTCAGCGTTAAATCTACATAGCTCTTAGACTGCAAGGGAGACGTAATCACAATCCTGCTGTCCCCTTTAATGACAGGTAAAACTAAAAGAAGACCGGTCACAAACTGTGAACTGATATGGCCGGGTAACTCATAAGTTCCTGAACCAATGGGCCCTTTTACTGTGATAGAGTTTTTTTTCTGCCGTATATAGGCTCCTTTTGAAGCCAGCGCCTCCAGATAGGGTCCGTGTGGCCGTTGAAAAAGCCTGCCCTTACCCGTAAGGATGATCTCCTGGTTTAGTAAAAGTGCAAGGGGAATCATAAATCTCAAGGTTGAACCCGATTCACCGCAATCCAAAACAACGCTCTCAAAACGGCATTTCATACCCCCTTTTATGCTGAGACCTTTCTTATCTCTTTTGCATTCCGTACCTAAAGCCGTAAGGCATCCAAGGGTAGCCTCAGCATCAAGGGAATCGGGAAAGGGAATCAGGATGCTTTCTCCAGGGGATAATGCCGACGCGATCATGGCCCTGTGAGCTATGCTTTTTGAGGGAGGCATTTGAACGTTTCTCATCTTTTCAGCATCTCCTTTTTATTATCTCTTGCACTTGTTAAAAGTCGATGAAGATCATTTTTATCTTCTTTTCTGATTGCCTCCCGCAAATCCAAAAGGCGACCGATATAGGTGTCAAGATGTGGAATAATATATTCTCCGTTTAATAGAAACAATTCGGTCCAAAGATCGGGATTGATATTGGCTACTCTGGTCGAGTCCCTAAAAGCACCTGCGGTAAAACGACTGTCCATCTTAGGGTGATAACTGATACATAAAGCTGCAGCGGATATGTGCATCAGATCGCTGGTATATGCGATGATATCATCGTGAAGATCGGGATTGCATATAACAGATTTTGATCCTATGTATTTTGCCATTTCCTTTATTAAAATTATGCTTTCTTCTGACGTGCCTGATAACGGGGTTATTATTAGACCTGTACCTTGAAACAGATCCCCCTCGGCATTGTCAAATCCTCCAATCTCTTTTCCCGCCATCGGATGTATGCCCACATAATCCCCGTTAGCGGGAAGATGTTCTGTTAAATTGCGATAAAGATGTGTCTTTGTACCACATACATCTGTGACAACACCATATTTTTTTACATATGGGGCATAGGTCTGCATATACTCTTGAATGTGTCTTGGGTACATGCACAAAATTAATAAATCCGATGTTTCTGCCGCTTCTCTACCATCTTCAAAAACTCCGGAAATGACACCCTTTTTCAGAGCCTTATCCATTACTGCAGCATCCTTGTCATATCCCAAAACAATGCCTTTTCGAAATCCTCGCATAGCCTCGGCCATAGAGCCCCCTATAAGGCCTAATCCGACTATCCCTGTTATAAATGATGCGCTATTATTAATATTGTCCGATCCCACTTCGATCCCCTTTCGAAAAAAATAGAGAGGCTCTTTGATGAACCTCTCCTTTTATGTTTTACGTTTTTATGGTATATAGGCGGTTACAGTTCACCCGGATCAAGATATTTATTAAAGCAGAAATAACCGTAGCTAAAGTAGTTACGGCTAAAAAAGCTAAAATATGTGGTTCCGGGCAATATATTTTTTGTCATTATATCCGCCTGTTTCTAATTATAAATTTCTGTAAAATGCTTTATTAATATTTAACACAATCCGATTGAAAAAGCAAGCGCTATTTTTGTAACGTCCCATCCACTCATCTCATATCGTATATTAAACACGTAATCAGGAGGTTGAATTTATGTCAACTGTTAATATAAAACACCGACCACAGGAGGTCTGTCCCAAAATCGGTTATCAGACCTCGTCAATTTGCGTACCTGTTACAGTTAAACCCTTTGCAGTTCTTGGAACTGCTGTGACTTCTTATTGCGGTGATCCGGTTATCATACCCGGAACTTTAGAGTGTTCCGGTGTCGTAAACGGAACCTGCACTTTCACTATAGCCCAAAATATTTGCACTGCCGTGCCGATAGAATTCGGTGCAAGTGCACAGATTGAAAATGTCTATGTGCAATGCGGCGAGACCTCTAATGAGGATATCTGCCAGGACTGCAATGATTTAATATAGGAGAAACGCCCATGTCTTCTTTACCTGCACAGCTTCCCTGCAACAGCGAAATCGATTATTCTGAGATTGTGGAGGACAAAATACTTCCCTTTGTCATTGAATTAGATGTTCCATCATCGACCCTTGATCCTGAACCGAATGAAAATCAAAGGTTCTGCTATAATATCACGGGATTCGGTGAAGACACTTCGATGTTTGAAGATTTAAATCACCTTGTGCTTGGAATTTGCAATGAAATTCCCGAAAAGGAAATTATAAATGTTGCAGTGACTGTAGAGGGTGAAGCTAAACAGATAGAATTCGGAGCAAACGGCAACGTGCAGCTGCGCACATCTGAAAACCCCGATCCGCTGACAGGCTGTCCGGGACTAAAATTTGATTTCGGGTTGGATAAAATAGACGGAGAAATGACTTTCTGCTTCGAACTTACCATTCCCCGCAGGATTGGCCCTAACAAAGTCTGTCTTTTTGGAAGTAATGTGACGGCTGACCGGCAAAGTATTTGCGGTCCATTATGTGAACTGCTAAAAAATGATTATCAGATAGATCCCTTTTCCGCCCCGATCACAGTAACCCCTTTTACCCTGAGCGGCGAACCTGCGGTGTTTTGCCGCGGTGAACCTGTATTGGCCTCGGAAAACTGTTCGTGCAACGAAGCAGCCGAAGGCACCTGCACCTTAACAATTATGCAAAATCTCTGCGTCTATGTACCGATAGAATTCGGCGCCAGCGCCAAAATAGGAGATCTTACGGTAGAATGTAAAAATATAAGCGCGGAAAAAAACTGCACAGGTTGCGACGCAACAAACAGTATTGCCAGGAAAAAAACCACTGTAACAGGATATTAAAATTAGTATTGGGAATTTCCCGACAAAATACGCAAGAGGCAGGTGCCTGACCGCCCTGCCTCTTTTATTCATCGCGCCCCGATTCAATTTCCACTCTGTCCTTGCCCTTTGCCTTGGCCTTGTACAATGCTCTGTCTGCATATTTATACGCTTCTGCATATGAAGCCGTGTTTCTGTCTATTAATGTCATCCCAACGGATGCCGTTATATTTATTTTGTGACCTTCAATAATAAATGTCTTTTGTTTTATTTTTTTTCGAATCTTCTCAGCAACAATTCTGCCTTTTTCTTCATCGGTTTCTACTAAAAGCAGTGCAAATTCTTCCCCGCCCATACGTGCTATTACATCCGTTTGCCTTCGCTGCTCTCTTAGTAAAGCGGCAATACCTTTTAAAAGTGCATCACCCGCAGGATGGCCGAATTTATCGTTAACGGTTTTGAAATTGTCCATATCCAAATTCAACAGACACGCTTTTTTATCATACCTTTTTATACGCGACATCTCAACGGATATTTTTTCTTCAAAATGCCTCCTGTTAACAAGACCCGTTAAAGGATCTGTCGTTGCAAGACGCTGCAACTCCTTATTTTTATCCTGAAGCTGAATCTGCTGGCATTTAATGTGCTTTTCCTGTTGATAATTTATCACATTTGAACGCCATAAAATAAAAGATAAGAAAAGGCCTAAAATCACTGTAGTAAATCCGTTAATTCTATTAGACAATAATATTGACAAATCAGACTGGGTAATGCCTATCGCGAAGAAATAAATGAAAAAACCCGACAGAAATATTAACAGATTTTTTACCGGCTGCATTATGAATATTGTTCCTACCGCTACACACGAGATTAAAAATGGTGTAATGCTGTATGTAACCAGCTGATCTACTGCAGTTATCACCGCCCCCATTGCTATCACTGTAATTACCATAGCATCCTGAGCTATAAGCATCATGCAAGTTACTTTATCCTTTTTTCTTTGCCTAAACGATATATAAAAAAGTATTATCACCAACGCCAGATATACTGCATGACTGACTATGATTCCGGTTCTCCATAATGCTTCCTGTTCGTCTGCCGCAGGTGGTTTATTTAAAAATGTAAAGATGGTAAAAAGCCTCATGAAGATTGATATCATCGTCAAGTAGAAAACTCTGTGAATGTTTTTAAGGACCATAACATCTAAAATGTCCTTATCAGGCAAAGCAATTCTTTTAATTTTATAAAAGCGTTCAGATACCATTGTTTCTCAAACCTTATTTTTATTATTCACAGTCTAACATCTTGAACGTCTGTATACAACGACTATTCGCTGTAATGTGGTTAACTTGTGATAATGTCACTATATAATTCACTTGAGATAATGTCCCTTTTTGAAATAGAATATGAAGCATGAAAGAAGGAAGAATTACATTGAGTCAAAATCAACTAAAACGATTGAAGGTG